>NZ_JBRRET010000024.1:0-62855 GCF_056760435.1 Stenotrophomonas sp. STEN008
CCCCCCCGCCCCCCCCCCCCCCCCCCGCCGCCCCCCCCCCCCCCCCCCCCCCGCCGCCCCCCCGGCGGGGGGGGGGGGGCTGCGCAGGGGACGCCGTGAATACGTCCCTGTAGGCTCGGGCGCGCCATCCATGGCGCTTACGCCCCTGCGCAGCCCACCCACCCGGCCGTGGACAGGTTCCTGCGCCGCCAGCCACGAAAGACAGAACTAAATCAAAAGCAAGAGCCGGTCGCTTCGCTCTTCATTCGGCCGGCACTGCCGCGGAGCATCCGCGCATGGCGTGGATCCACTGCAGATCGCGGAAATCCGTCGAAGGCGGGGTGGGTCCGGTGGCGGGGGTGTCCGCGGCATGGATGCCGCGGCCAAGCCCCCAGGGACGGGTTCACGGCGTCCCCCGCCACCGGACCCACCCCGCCAACCTGCAGGAAACCGGCTTTTGACGTTGCTGTTGCTTCGGCTGTTGCTTCGGCGGGTGCCGGGCGCAGCCCGGCCCAAGCCCATCCCCCGCTTCCGGTACAATATCGGGCCCGTTTCCCAACTACGGTTCCCCGGACATGATGGTCCTCGAGGGCGCGCCCGCCCTGTCGCCGTTCCGCCGCGAACGTCTTGAATCCCGCCTGCAGTCCATCGCTCCCTCCCTGCGCATCAGTGGTGCCTGGCACGTCTACTTCGTGCAGCCGGAAGGCTCGGCCGTGCCCGATCAGGCCACCCTGTGCCGCATCCTGGAAGCACAGCCGCAGGCCGGGACGGTCGCCGAAGGGGCCGTCAGCCGCATCGTGGTGCCGCGTCTGGGAACGTTGTCGCCGTGGTCGAGCAAGGCCACCGAACTGGTCCGCGGGGCCGGTCAGCCGGTCAGCCGGGTCGAGCGCGGCCTGCGTATCGACGTGCTGGGCTGGCCGGACGATGCCGCCACCCAGCTGTCGCTGGTGAAGGTGCTGCATGACCCGATGACACAGTCGGTGCTGGACCACGTCGAGCAGGGCCAGGCCCTGTTCTCGGCGCCGGCCCGCGGTGAACTGGAGCGCGTTCCGGTGGCGCAGCTGGAAGCCGCCAACCAGCGCCTTGGCCTGGCCATGGCCCAGGACGAGATCGACTACCTGCGCGAGCGCTTCACCGCGCTGGGGCGCTCCCCGTCTGACGTGGAACTGATGATGTTCGCGCAGGCCAATTCCGAACACTGCCGGCACAAGATCTTCAACGCCAGCTGGACCATCGACGGGCAGGCACAGGAACGCTCGCTGTTCCGCATGATCAAGAACACCCACCAGCAGACGCCGCAGCACACCCTGAGCGCGTACAGCGACAACGCTGCGGTGATCGAAGGCCATCCGGCGTCGCGTTACCGTCCGGATCCGGCCAGTGGCGAGTACCGCCGCGAGCCGCAGGTGCCCAGCGCCTTCCAGATCAAGGTCGAAACCCACAATCACCCGACCGCGATCGCGCCGTTCCCGGGGGCGTCCACCGGTGCCGGTGGCGAAATCCGCGACGAAGGCGCAACCGGCCGCGGCGGCAAGCCGAAGGCCGGCCTGACCGGCTTCTCGGTCTCGCACCTGCGCATCCCCGAGCTGCCGCAGCCGTGGGAAGCGCCGCGCGCGCTGAATCCGCGGATGGCGCCGGCGCTGGAGATCATGACCGACGGCCCGCTCGGCGGCGCTGCGTTCAACAATGAGTTCGGCCGCCCGAACCTGCTCGGTTACTTCCGCAGCTTCGAGCTGCCTGAAGGCGCTGACCTGGTCCGTGCGTACGACAAGCCGATCATGCTGGCCGGCGGCCTCGGTGCGATCGACCGTATCCAGGTCGACAAGATCCCGCTGCAGGCCGGTGATGCGGTCATCGTGCTCGGCGGTCCGGCGATGCTGATCGGCCTGGGTGGCGGTGCGGCCAGCTCGGTGGCCTCCGGTGAAAGCGCCGAAGACCTGGATTTCGCCAGCGTGCAGCGCGACAACCCGGAGATGGAGCGCCGCTGCCAGGAAGTCATCGACCGCTGCGTGGCGATGGGTGCCGACAACCCGATCAAGTTCTTCCATGACGTCGGTGCCGGTGGTCTGTCCAACGCGATTCCCGAGCTGCTGCACGATTCGAACGTGGGCGGCATCATCGACCTGGGCAAGGTGCCCACCGACGATCCGTCGTTGTCGCCGATGCAGCTGTGGTGCAACGAATCGCAGGAGCGCTACGTGCTTGGCGTCGCGCAGGAGCGACTGGCCGAGTTTGCCGCGCTGTGTGCGCGCGAGCGCTGCCCGTTCGCCGCCGTGGGCGTGGCGACCGCCGAGGAGCATCTGGTGGTGGCGTACGGCGCGGTGCCGGGCCATGTTCCCGCCGACGCACCGATCGACCTGCCGATGGACGTGCTGTTCGGCAAGCCGCCGAAAATGCACCGCGACACGGCGCACCCGCCGGCACCGCGCTGGCCGGCGCTGAAGACCGGTGGCCTGGATCTGCAGGAAGCCGGCCTGCGCGTGCTGGCGCACCCGACCGTCGCCTCGAAGAACTTCCTGGTCACCATCGGTGACCGCAGCGTCGGCGGCCTGACCGCCCGCGAGCAGATGGTCGGCCCGTGGCAGCTGCCGGTGGCCGACGTAGCCATCACCCTGGCTGATTTCGATGGCGTGGCCGGTGAGGCGATGTCGATCGGCGAGCGCACGCCGCTGGCCCTGCTCGACGCCGCGGCGTCGGCGCGCATGGCCGTGGGCGAAGCGCTGACCAACCTGTGCGCGGCCCCGGTGGATGCGCTGGATGGCATCAAGCTGTCGGCGAACTGGATGGCTGCTGCCGGCCATCCGGGCGAAGACGCGCTGCTGTACGACGCAGTGAAGGCCGTGGGCATGGAACTGTGCCCGCAGCTGGACATCAGCATCCCGGTCGGCAAGGACTCGCTGTCCATGCAGGCGCAGTGGCATGACCAGGGCGAGGCACACAAGAGCGTGTCGCCGGTGTCGCTGGTGATCTCGGCGTTCGCGCCGGTTGCCGATGTGCGCCAGCAGCTGACGCCTCTGCTTGATCGCGACGTCGACAGCGAGCTGTGGCTGATCGGTCTCGGTGCCGGCAAGCAGCGCCTGGGCGGCTCGATCCTGGCGCAGGTGCATGCCGACCACGGCGAGCTGCCGGCCTTCGCCGGTGCCGCGCCGGACCTGGACGACCCGCAGCGCCTGCGTGCCTTCTTCGAACTGATCCGGGATGCGCGCCAGTCCGGCCTGCTGCGTGCGTACCATGACCGCAGCGACGGCGGCGCGTTCGCCGCGCTGTGCGAAATGGCGTTCACCTCGCGCCTGGGCCTGGATATCGCCCTCGACGCGTGGGGCGATGACCCGTTCCGCAGCCTGTTCAATGAGGAACTGGGTGCGGTGGTGCAGATTGCCCGCGAAGATCGCGCCGCTTTTGCCGACCTGGTCGAGCGCCACGCCCTTACCGAATGCGCGCAGCGCATCGCCAGGCCGACCACCGCACCGGTGGTGCGCGTATCGCTGGCAGGCGAGAACCTGGCCGAGTGGCGCTGGGAGCAGCTGTTCGATGCGTGGTGGTCGGTCACCCATGCCATGCAGAAGCGTCGCGACAATCCGGCCAGCGCCGATGCCGAGCGCGATGTCGCCCGCGCGTTCAACGCACCGGGCCTGAAGCCGAAGCTGAGCTTCGACCTCAACGAGGATGTGGCGGCGCCGTTCATCAGCACCGGTGCGCGTCCGCGCGTGGCGGTACTGCGCGAACAGGGCGTCAACGGCCAGATCGAGATGGCCAACGCCTTCGAACGTGCAGGCTTCCGCGCGTTCGACGTGCACATGAGCGACCTGATCGAGGGGCGCGTGGCCCTGCAGGACTTCACCGGCCTGGTCGCCTGTGGCGGCTTCAGCTACGGCGATGTGCTGGGTGCCGGCCGTGGCTGGGCGACCTCGATCCTGGAACGCAGCGCGCTGCGCGATGCCTTTGCGGCGTTCTTCGAGCGCCAGGACAGCTTTGCCCTCGGCGTATGCAACGGTTGCCAGATGATGAGCCAGCTGAAGGACATCATCCCCGGCGCCGAACACTGGCCGCAGTTCCGCCGCAATGCCAGCGAGCAGTTCGAGGCCCGCACCGCACTGCTGGAAGTAGTGGAATCGCCGTCGATCCTGCTGCGTGGCATGGCCGGTTCCCGCCTGCAGGTGGCGGTGGCGCACGGCGAAGGCCAGGCGGTGTTCGACAACGCCGTCGACCAGGCCGCTGCGCGCGTGTCGCTGCGCTACATCGATGGCAACGGTGCCATCGCCCAGCAGTATCCGCTCAATCCGAACGGCTCACCGGATGGCATCACTGGCCTGACCAGCACGGACGGGCGCGTCACCATCATGATGCCGCATCCGGAGCGCACCCCGCGCGCACTCAATCTGAGCTGGGCGCCGGCCGAGTGGCAGGGTGATTCACCGTGGATGCGGATGTTCCGCAATGCCCGGGTGTGGTGCGGCTGATCGCGCAACGCTTCGCGCAGGCGTCGATGCCGATGCGTATGGAAAAACCCGCCGCATTGCCGGCGGGTTTTTCTTTGCGCGGATGAAACTCCTGTCGCCACCATGAGTTACATGCATTTCCATGCGCCAGACAATCGTCACGTGCAACTAACAAAATGGATTGATAAACGCGTGAAAAAGTGAACTGCTTCACGGCAATGTGATTTGCTGTGTCAAAGTCTTGACGATATGGAAAGTTGCCGTTAACACTTGAACCCCGTTTCAGAACCATTCATCCCGCAGTAACCGCTTGGCGCACGCGCTCGGTTTTCTGTCGCTGCGCGCCGTTCGGCAATACCCCGCAGTAAATCACGCGAATAAACGCCCCCAGGGGACGTTGGACCAGAAGGTCCGGCGGTGGCGTTGCTTTGCCCAAAACCAGTCCAATCAGGAGCCGTACCGATGAATCGGATTTATCGCAAGGTCTGGAACAAAGCACTGGGTCAGTTGGTCGTGGCCTCGGAACTGGCCTCGTCCGACAGTTGCGGCGGGGTCGTCGACCAACGCCGCGATGCGACACAGGCCAGGCCCTTTGTACTGGCTGCCGCACTGGCGCTGGCACTGGGATTGGGCATGACCGGCGTCGCCTCTGCACAGTCGGTGGAGATCGGCGGCAACGCCAACTGCGTGGTGCTCAACAGCTCGATCGTCGACAAGTGCCTGGTGGATGGCAGCGCCTCGGCCACCGGCACCAATGCGGTCGCCGTGGGCACCGGCAGCCGTGCAACCGGTGCCAACAGCGTGGCGCTGGGCGCCGGCTCGAAAGCAACGCGTGCCAATACCGTTGCCGTCGGTGATGCGGGCAAGGAACGGCAGGTGACCCACGTCGCCGCTGGCACCGAGGCAACCGATGCGGTGAACAAGGCACAGCTGGATGCACAGGCGCGGGCCACGCAGGCGGCGTTGGCCGAAGCGACAGCCCAGAGCAGTCGCTACTTCAAGGCCGACGGCGCCGGTGATGACAGCGACGCGGCGAAGATCGAAGGGCAGGGCGCGATTGCGGTCGGCAGCGGCAGCCAGTCGCTGGCCAACGCCACCACGGCCGTCGGCACACAGGCCGTGGCCGCCGGTCTGGGCGCCAGTGCGTTCGGCCAGAACGCGCTGGCCATCGGCGATGCCAGCGTCGTCGTCGGCCAGAGTGCCGTTGCGCTCGGACTGGGAGATACCGCCGTCGGTGCCAGCGCTGTTGCGGCCAGCGAGAACGGCGCAGCGACCGCACTGGGCGCGTTGTCCGAGGCCAGTGCGGACGGCGCAACGGCGGTCGGTGGCGGAGCCGTGGCCATGGGCCCGGGCAGTACCGCCGTGGGTCGTGGCGCAACGGCCGCCAATGAAGCATCGATCGCGGTCGGTGCGTTCAGCACCGCCGTGGGTGAATACAGCACCGCGCTGGGTTCGAACTCGGCAGCGGTTGCCACCGGCAGTGTGGCGCTGGGCGCCGGCTCGCTGGCCGACCGGGTCGATACGGTATCGGTGGGCGCAGCCGAGTACGGTCTGACCCGGCAGATCACCAGTGTCGCGGCGGGTACCGAAGACACCGATGCGGCCAATGTCGGCCAACTCCGGGACGTCGCGGCCGTGGCCGATGCCACGGCCAAGCGTTTCCAGGCCACCGGCAGCAGCAACAGCGACGCCGGTGCGCTGGCCGCAGGCGATGACGCGCTGGCTGCCGGTGAAGCGGCCAACGCGCTCGGCGATGGCACCACCGCAGTCGGCGCCGGCGCCACCGCGGTCGCGCAGAACGCCACGGCGGTCGGCAAAAACGCCCTGGCCGCCGGACAGAACAGCGCCGCGTTCGGCAACAACGCGCAGGCTGCAGGACCCGGCAGCGTCGCGGTGGGTGGCGCCGCCGTGGACGAGAACGGCAATCCGCTCATCACCAACGGCGGCGTGCCGGTGGAGACCGGCGCGACCAGTGCTGGCGTCGGCGGCACTGCGGTCGGTGCCAGCGCAGAGGCGGCTGGCTTCGCTGCGTCCGCCTATGGCGTGGGTGCCTATGCGGCCGGCGCGCAGTCCTCCGCATTCGGCGCGGTGGCCAACGCCATCGGCGACTACGCCACCGCAGTCGGCACCCAGAGCAACGCGACCGGCACCAGCAGCGTGGCCGTGGGTGGCCCGGCTGACCTGATTCCCGGCCTGGGCTTCTTCGTGCAGACCCAGGCCAGCGGCGAAGCCGCCACCGCTGTGGGTGCCGGCGCGATCGCCAGCGGTGACCGGACCGTGGCCAACGGCAGCCTGACCGAAGCCTCCGGCGCCGAAGCCACGGCCATCGGCTACTTCGCCTACGCACCCGGAGAAGGGGCCAGCGCGCTGGGCGCGCAGACCTGGGCCAGCGGCGCGCAGAGCACGGCGGTCGGCTACTACGCCACGGCGCGCGGCGCCAACAGTGTCGCCCTGGGCGCGAACTCTGAAGCCATCCGTGACAACAGCGTCGCCGTGGGCAGTGCCGGCAACGAGCGGCAGATCACCGGCGTCGCTGCCGGCAGTGAAGCCACCGATGCAGTGAACAAGGCGCAGCTGGACGCCGTGGCCAGCACCGCGGATACCACCGCCCATTACTTCCAGGCCCAGCCGGAAGCCGGCAGCGATGCCGGTGCGTTTGCCGAGGGAGAGGGTGCGGTGGCCGCCGGTTCGTCCAGCAACGCGATCGGCGCCGGTGCCGTCGCCCAGGGCGCGGGTGCTTCCGCCGTGGGCGATGACAGCGTCGCCATCGGTCGCAACAGCAGTGCCAGTGGCAACGGCGGGGTCGCCATCGGTGGACTGGGCCAGGCCTACGACCAGTACAACCAGCCGATCATCGGCGATGACGGTCAACCGGAACGTGTCGGCACCACCGCCGGCGCCGATGCCACCGCCGTCGGCAACGGTGCGCAGGCAACGGGCGCGTCGGGCAATGCCTTCGGCAGCGCGGCCAAAGCCACCGGCGACAACAGCGTGGCTGCCGGTGGCAAGTCGCGGGCGACCGGCAGCTACGCGGTCGCCGTGGGCGACAGTGCGTTCGCCAGCAGCGACGACAGCACCGCCGTCGGCGGCTACAGCTGGGCCACCGCCAGTGGCGCCAGCGCATTCGGTTCGGGCGCATGGGCCACCGCCACCAACGCATCCGCCTTCGGCAATGCAGCATGGGCCAGCGGCAGTGGCGCCACCTCCATCGGCTACAACAGCTGGGCCAACGGCACCAGCGCCACCGCCGTCGGCCGCGGTGCCTTCGGCTACGGCGACTACAGCGTGGCGTTGGGCTACCAGGCGCTGGGCAACACGGTCAACAGCATCGCCATCGGCACCAATACGGTGGCCGGCGGTGAAAGCGCGATCGCGCTGGGTGCCGGCAGCAACGCCAGCGGCAGCAACGCGGTCGCGTTGGGTGCAGGCTCGGTGGCTGATCGTGACCGCAGCGTGGCGGTTGGCGCTGCCGGCAACGAGCGCCAGGTGACCCACGTGGCAGCAGGTACGCAGGCCACCGATGCGGTGAACAAGGCACAGCTGGATGCCGTCGCGGCGGAAGCATCCATCACCGGCAAGTACTTCCAGGCCAGCGGCAGTGCCGACAGCGATGCCGGCGCTTACGTGGAAGGGGACAACGCACTGGCTGCCGGCGAGGCATCCAACGCCATCGGCGACGGCGCCATCGCCCTGGGCAGCGGCGCCAACGCACTGGCCAACAACGCGCAGGCGCTGGGCTTCAATGCCGTGGCCACCGCAGCCAACGCCAGCGCGATCGGTGCCAACGCACAGGCGACCGGCGAGTACGCCACCGCGCATGGCGCGGAAAGCGAAGCCAGCGGTGAACAGAGCGCGGCCTTCGGTGCTGCCTCGATCGCCAGTGGCGCCGGCAGCACCGCCAGCGGCGTGCTGTCCGAAGCCTCCGCAGAAGAGGCGACGGCAGTGGGCTACTTCAGCACTGCCAGTGGTGAAGCGGCCACGGCGGTCGGCAGCGAGAGCGTGGCCAGCGGCACGGCCTCGGCTGCATTCGGCATCGGTGCGGAAGCCACGGGTGGCTACAGCACCGCCATCGGCGGTTTCGCCAGCGCCTCGGCGTTCAACGCTACCGCGTTCGGCAATTTCGCCAATGCCTCCGGCTCCAACAGCGTAGCGCTGGGCGGCGACTCGGAAGCCTCCGGCGACTACAGCACGGCCACCGGTCAGGGCAGCTTGGCCACCGGTACCAATAGTGTCGCTGTCGGCGGCTCGTTGTTCGGCATTCTCGCCACCGAGGCATCCGGCAACTACTCCACGGCCGTCGGTGGTGGCGCATGGTCGCCGGGCATCAACAGCACCGCGCTCGGCAATGCGGCCGAGTCGCGCGGCGCCAACAGCGTCGCGCTGGGTGCCGATTCGATTGCAGACCGTGACAACACGGTATCGGTCGGTGGTGGTGGCAACACCCGCCAGGTGACCAACGTGGCGGCAGGTACCCAAGGCACCGATGCGGTCAACAAGGACCAGCTGGACGCCGTGGCGTCGGTGGCTGAGAACACCAGCCGCTACTTCCAAGCCAGTGGCAGTGCCGACAGCGATGCCGGCGCCTACGTGGAAGGTGACAACGCGCTGGCGGCCGGCGAAGCGGCCAACGCGATCGGCAACGGTGCCACCGCACTGGGCAGTGGTGCGACGGCGGTCGCCGCCAGTGCCACCGCCGTAGGCCTGGACAGCCTGGCCAGCGGCAGCAATGCCGCAGCGGTGGGCAGCAACGCACAGGCCACGGGTGAAAACAGTGCGGCGCTGGGCAGCGGTGCGGTTGCCAGCGAGATCGGCAGCACGGCGACCGGCGCGGGTGCACAGGCCACGGCGGTGTACAGCACCGCCAACGGCTCGGAGGCGCTGGCCAGCGGTGCGCAGTCGCTGGCCAGCGGCTTCCGCAGCGCGGCGTCGGCCGATGGCACCACGGCGGTTGGTGGTTACAGCGAAGCCAGTGGTCGTCTCGGTTCTGCACTGGGTTACGGCACGATCGCCAGCGGGGCCAACAGTACTGCGACGGGCGTGTTTGCCACGGCCAGCGGCGCCAGCGCGGTGGCCATGGGTGATTCCAGTGAAGCCAGCGGCGATGAAAGCGTCGCCATCGGCGGCAGCACCTTCTTTGGTCTGATCCCGGCCCGCGCCAGCGGCTACGGCGCTGCGGCGTTCGGTGCGGGCGCATGGGCCACCGACGACTACGCGACCGCCATCGGCTGGAACTCGTGGGCCGACGCAGCTGATTCCACCGCACTGGGTGCCAATGCCACCGCCAACGGCAGCAACAGCGTCGCCCTCGGTGCTGCATCGAAGGCAGACCGCGACAACACGGTGGCGGTTGGCAGCACGGACAGCGAACGCCAGGTCACCCATGTCGCCGCGGGTACCGAAGGCACCGATGCGGTCAACAAGAACCAGCTGGACGCCGTGGCGTCGGTGGCCGAGAACACCAGCCGCTACTTCCAGGCCAGTGGCAGTGCCGACAGCGACGCCGGCGCCTATGTGGAAGGTGACAACGCGCTGGCCGCCGGCGAAGCGGCCAACGCGATCGGCAACGGTGCCACCGCACTGGGCAGTGGCGCGACGGCGGTCGCCGCCAGTGCCACCGCCGTAGGCCTGGACAGCCTGGCCAGCGGCAGCAATGCCGCAGCGGTGGGCAGCAACGCACAGGCCACGGGTGAAAACAGTGCGGCGCTGGGCAGCGGTGCGGTTGCCAGCGAGATCGGCAGCACGGCGACCGGCGCGGGTGCACAGGCCACGGCGGTGTACAGCACCGCCAACGGCTCGGAGGCGCTGGCCAGCGGTGCGCAGTCGCTGGCCAGCGGCTTCCGCAGCGCGGCGTCGGCCGATGGCACCACGGCGGTTGGTGGTTACAGCGAAGCCAGTGGTCGTCTCGGTTCTGCACTGGGTTACGGCACGATCGCCAGCGGGGCCAACAGTACTGCGACGGGCGTGTTTGCCACGGCCAGCGGCGCCAGCGCGGTGGCCATGGGTGATTCCAGTGAAGCCAGCGGCGATGAAAGCGTCGCCATCGGCGGCAGCACCTTCTTTGGTCTGATCCCGGCCCGCGCCAGCGGCTACGGCGCTGCGGCGTTCGGTGCGGGCGCATGGGCCACCGACGACTACGCGACCGCCATCGGCTGGAACTCGTGGGCCGACGCAGCTGATTCCACCGCACTGGGTGCCAATGCCACCGCCAACGGCAGCAACAGCGTCGCCCTCGGTGCTGCATCGAAGGCAGACCGCGACAACACGGTGGCGGTTGGCAGCACGGACAGCGAACGCCAGGTCACCCATGTCGCCGCGGGTACCGAAGGCACCGATGCGGTCAACAAGAACCAGCTGGACGCCGTGGCGTCGGTGGCCGAGAACACCAGCCGCTACTTCCAGGCCAGTGGCAGTGCCGACAGCGACGCCGGCGCCTATGTGGAAGGTGACAACGCGCTGGCCGCCGGCGAAGCGGCCAACGCGATCGGCAATGGTGCCACCGCACTGGGCAGTGGCGCGACGGCGGTCGCCGCCAATGCCGCTGCCGTGGGCTTCAACGCGGTGGCGACGGGTGAGGATGGCGTGGCCATCGGCAACAGCGCCAGCAGTACCGCTGGCGGCGCGATCGCCCTCGGTGCGCAGAGCAGCAGCGCCGGGCCGGCCAGCGTCGCCCTGGGCGCGCAGTCGGAAGCGGAGGGCATCGGTGCCGTTGCGGTAGGTGGCATCGCCCAGGCCAGCGGCCTGGCCGCCACCGCCGTCGGTTACGGGGCCACGGCCGACGGTCGCGAAGCGACTGCGGTCGGCAACTTCGCCTATGCCAATGGCTGGCAGTCCACAGCCTACGGTGCGGGTGCCACGTCCAGCTTCTTCGGCACGGCCCTGGGCAGTGGCGCGCAGGCGGCCGACGTCGCCACGGCGGTCGGCCAGGGCACCACCGCGCAGATCGCCGGTGCGGGTTTCGGCGTACAGGCACGCGCCGGCGAGTACGGTACCGCGCTCGGCAACAACGCGGCCACCGGCCTCAATGGCGTGGCGGTGGGCTTCAACGCACTGGCCGGGCAGGATGCCAACAGCGTCGGCAGCGGTCAGCACACTACCGCCATCGGCAGCGAGGCGTGGGCGACCGAGGACGGGGCCACCGTGGTCGGCTACAACAGTTACGCGCAGGCAACCAATGCCACGGTGCTGGGCAGCAACACCTGGACGACCAAGGCCGCCGACAACAGCGTCGCGCTGGGTGCCGGATCGCTGGCGGATCGTGCCAACGCGGTATCGGTCGGTGCGGCGCAGGACTGGGTTGATGCGGCGGGCGTTACCCACAGCGCGATCAACCGCCAGGTCACCAATGTCGCGGCCGGTACCCAGGCGACCGATGCGGTGAACAAGGGCCAGCTGGATGTGGTGGCGGCCACCGCCGATGCCACCGGCCGCCACTTCCGTGCGACCGGTACCGGGACCGCCAGCGCCACGGGCAGCAACGCGGTCGCCGTCGGTTCCGGTGCCAGTGCCAGCGGCAACCGCAGCAATGCGCTGGGCAGCAGTGCCAGCGCCATCGGCAATGCGGCGCTGGCCGTCGGCGCCAACGCCGGCGCGACCGGTGCGAACTCGGTGGCGCTGGGCAGTGGTGCGCGCGCGCTGGACGCCAATGTGGTGTCCGTCGGCGGTGGCAACGGTACCGATGGTCCGGCGACGCGCCGCATCGTCAACGTCGCCGACGGTCGCATCGCCGCAGGCAGCAGCGACGCGGTCACCGGTTCGCAGCTCAACGTCACCAACCAGCGCGTCGGTGCGGTGGAAACCCGGGTCGGCGATTTCGATTCGCGTATCGCGACCGTGGAAACGTCCACTGCCAATGCGGTCGGTTATGACGACGCCAGCCGCGACCGGCTGACCCTGGCCGGCATCGAGGGCACCACGATCGACAATGTCGGCGCCGGCAGCATCGCCGCAGGCAGTCGCCAGGCGATCAATGGCGGCCAGCTGTTCCAGTCGCTCAGCGATGCCGCCAGCTTCCTCGGCGGTGGCGCCAGTGTCGGCATGCAGGGTGTGTTCGTCGCGCCGAACTACGTGATCCAGGGCGCCAGCTACAGCAATGTCGGCGATGCGCTCGGCGCACTGGACCGCAAGGTCAGCGAGATCGACCAGCGCACCGGGGGGGCGAACCGCTCCCGCACCGCCAGCCTGCGTTCGACCAGCACGCCGCTGGAGGGGGGCGCCGGCAGCCTGGCCGCGGAGACGGTCAGCGCCGATGCTGTCCCCACCGTGGCCACTGCCAGCACTGCCCGGGTACAGGGCGCGCCGACCGCCGCCGCAGCGGGCTCGGGCATCCCGGTCGCCACACCGGCAGCGGGTTTCAACGCGGTTACCGTGGGAGAGGGCGCCGTTGCCAGCGGCGCGTCGTCCACGGCCATCGGCCAGGGGGCCAGTGCGACGGCCGCCAACGCCGTGGCGCTGGGCCAGGGCTCGGTTGCCGATCGTGCCAACACCGTCTCTGTCGGCAGCGAAGGCAACGAGCGCCAGGTCACCAATGTCGCGGCCGGCAGCGCTGCCACCGACGCGGTCAACAAGGGTCAGCTGGACCGTGGTGTCGCCACGGCCAACAGCTACACCGATGGCCAGGTGAAGGCCGTGACCGACAGCTTCGATGTGTTCAAGGGCGAAGTCGATGGCCGCCTGCGTCATATGGACCGTCGCATCGATCGTCAGGGCGCGATGAGCGCGGCGATGCTCAACATGGCCACCAGCGCCGCCGGCATCCGTACCCAGAACCGGGTCGGCGTCGGTGTCGGCTTCCAGGGCGGCGAGTCGGCGTTGTCGCTGGGTTACCAGCGTGCAATCAGCGACCGCGCCACGGTCACCTTCGGCGGAGCCTTCAGCAGCGACGACAGCTCGGTCGGCGTTGGTGCCGGCTTCGGCTGGTAAGCCACTCCATCGCGCCGGCGGCCACCCACGCCGGCGCCACACCCGCAACGAGGGCCTGGGGGGAGGTCACGGCAATCCCGGCTGGGCCGGCCGGGAGTCGTCAAGGAATGATGGCCGCAGTGTTGGTTCGATCCATGACCCAGAAGAGGAATTTCGACGTGATCAAGAAGCAGAACCTTCGCATCAACGTGCTTGCCGCCGCCGTGCTGTCGATGACCGCGGTCGGTGCCGTCCATGCCGCCGGGTTGCCGACGCAGGAACCGGCACGCCAGGCGCGCACCGCACAGCCGGGCACCGACCGCATCATCGTCAAGTACCGCGCCGGCACGGCCGCTGCGCTGGATCGTTCGGCCAAGCTGTCCACGGTGCAGTCGGCGCTGACCCGCGCCAGCCTGTCCGGCGGCACTGCGCGCGCCAGTACCCTGGGCCCGCAGGTCGTGCGCAAGCTCGGCGTCGGCGCCGATGTGATCCGCCTGCAGGGCCGTCTGGCCCCGGCTGAACTGCAGCGCGTGCTGAAGGAGCTGAAGGCTGATCCGGCGGTGCAGTACGCCGAGGCCGACGTGAAGCTGCGCCGCACTGAACTGCGTGCCGGCGACGTGCAGCCGGCGCTGGTGCCGAACGACCAGTACTACCAGCAGTACCAGTGGCACCTGCACAACGCGACCGGCGGCATCAACGCGTCGGCGGCCTGGGATGTTTCGCAGGGCGAGGGCGTGGTGGTGGCGGTGCTCGACACCGGCATCCTGCCGCAGCACCCGGATCTGGTCGGCAACCTGCTGGAGGGCTACGACTTCATCAGCGATGCCGAGACCTCACGTCGCGCTACCGACGACCGTGTACCGGGCGCACAGGACTATGGCGACTGGGTCGAGAACGACAACGAGTGCTACACCGGTTCGCTGGCTGAAGACAGCTCCTGGCACGGCACGCACGTCGCCGGCACCGTGGCCGAGCAGACCAACAACGGTGTCGGCATGGCCGGCGTCGCGCACAAGGCCAAGGTGCTGCCGGTCCGCGTACTCGGCAAGTGCGGTGGCTACCTCTCCGACATCGCCGACGCCATCACCTGGGCCTCCGGTGGCACCGTGACCGGCATTCCGGCCAATACCAACCCGGCCGAAGTCATCAACATGAGCCTGGGTGGCAGCGGCAGCTGCGATGGCACCTACCAGGATGCGATCAATGGCGCGATCTCGCGCGGCACCACGGTCGTGGTGGCCGCCGGCAACGAGACCGACAACGCGTCCAATTACCGTCCTGCCAGCTGCGCTGGTGTGGTGACGGTGGGGGCCACCCGCATCACCGGCGGCATCACCTACTACTCCAACTACGGCACCCGCGTCGATCTTTCCGGCCCCGGTGGTGGTGGCAGCGTGGACGGGAATCCGGGTGGCTATGTCTGGCAGGCAGGTTCCGACGCGGCGACCACGCCGGATTCGGGCAGCTACAGCTACATGGGCATGGGCGGTACCTCGATGGCCTCGCCGCACGTCGCGGCGGTGGCGGCACTGGTGCAGAGCGCGTTGATCGCCGATGGCAAGGAGCCGCTGGCTCCGGCAGCCATGCGTACCCTGCTCAAGGAAACCGCACGCCCGTTCCCGGTGGCCATCCCGTCGGCGACCCCGATCGGTACCGGCATCGTCGACGCCAAGGCCGCACTGGCCAAGGCGCTGGAGGAACCGTGCACCGAGGACTGCGGCCCGGTAGCCACGCCGCTGACCAACAAGGTCGCTGTCGGCGGCCTGTCCGGTGCGACCGGCGGCAGTGCCCTGTACAGCTTCGAAGCGGTGGCGGGCAAATCGCTGAGCGTGATCACCTACGGTGGCAGTGGCAACGTGTCGGTGTACCTGGCCCAGGGCCGCGAGCCCAGCGCGAGCGACAACGATGCCAAGTCCACACGTGCGGGGAACGCCGAAACCGTGCGCGTCAACAAGCCGGTGGCCGGCACGTACTACGTCAAGGTGGTGGGTGAAGCCGCCTACAGCGGGGTGACCATCCTCGCCACGCAGTAACGCCATCACACTGTCGTAGATGAACTGGCGACGCCCGTCACCCCGCGGTGGCGGGCGTTGTCATTTTTCGAAAGGCGGCGCGATGGCGGCGGAAACCACGGCTTAACTGCTAAAGTCGGGCCGATCGACAGGAGAGTCACGTGAACGCGCTCGCTGCAACCACTGCCGACGACGCCGAGAGCCGCATCCTGGATGCGCTGCTGGCGCGTGGGCGGCTCAAGGAAGGAGACCTGGCCCGGGCGCGGCCGCTGCATGCCGAGGCCGGCGGCAGCCTGCTCGGCCTGCTGGTGCGCCTGGGGCTGGTGTCCGAGCGGGACCAGGCGCAGGCCAGCGCGGATGTGCTGGGCCTGCCACTGCTGGAAGGCAAGCAGGTGCCCGAGACGCCGCCGCAGTCCCTCGCCGAAGGCCTGCCGCTGTCACTGCGCTTCCTCAAGCAGTTCCACGTCTGTCCGCTGGCGCTGGATGAACACGGCGTACGGCTGTGGTTGGCCGATGCCCACGATGTCTACCCGCAGCAGGCCGTGCAGCTGGCACTGGGCGTGCCGGTCACGCCGGTGCTGGGCATGCGTGCGGAGATCGACGATCTGGTCGAGCGCTGGTTCGGCCAGGGCCGCAGCGCCATGGGGGCGATCGTGGAAACCGCCGATGGTGAAGGCGGCGCGGTGGACGACATCGAGCATCTGCGTGACCTTGCCTCGGAAGCGCCGGTGATCCGCCTGGTCAACCTGGTGATCCAGCGCGCGGTGGAACTGCGTGCCTCGGACATCCATGTCGAACCCTTCGAAAGCCGTTTGAAAGTCCGTTACCGCGTCGATGGCGTGCTGGTGGAGGGCGAGAGCCCGCCCGCCAACCTGACCGCCGCGGTCATCAGCCGCATCAAGATCATGGCCCGGCTCAACATCGCCGAGCGCCGCCTGCCGCAGGACGGCCGCATCATGCTGCGCGTGCAGGGCAAGGAGCTGGACCTTCGCGTCAGCACGGTACCGACCGCACACGGCGAGAGCGTGGTGATGCGCCTGCTTGACCGCGAAACCGTGGTGTTCGATTTCCATCGGCTTGGCTTCACCGATGCATTCCTGCCGCAGTTCCGCAAGGTCCTGGAGCAGCCGCACGGCATCCTGCTGGTGACCGGCCCGACCGGTTCGGGCAAGACCACGACGCTGTACACCGCGTTGAGCCAGCTCAATACCGCCGACGTCAAGATCATCACGGTCGAAGACCCGGTCGAGTACCAGATCGAGGGCATCAACCAGATCCAGGCCAAGCCGCAGATCGGCCTGGACTTCGCCAATGCGCTGCGCAGCATCGTGCGCCAGGATCCGGACATCATCATGATCGGCGAAATGCGCGATCTGGAGACCGCGCGCATCGCGATCCAGTCGGCGCTGACCGGCCATCTGGTGCTGTCCACCCTGCACACCAACAATGCCGCCGGTGGCATCACCCGGCTGCTCGACATGGGTGTGGAGGACTATCTGCTGACCTCCACCATCAACGGCATCCTCGCGCAGCGTCTGGTGCGCCGCCTGGAACCGACCCACGCCGAGCGCTACCCGGCGTCACCGGAAGAGATCGATCGTTTCGAGCTGCGCCGCCTGCAGCCGGAGGGGGCGATTCACCTGTACCGGCCGCGCCCCTCGGCACTGGCACCGACCGGCTACCTGGGCCGCACCACCATCATGGAATTCCTGGTGATGAACGACGCGCTGCGGCGCGCGGTGATGCGCCGCGATGGCATGGGCGAGCTGGAGCGCATCGCGCGCGAAGGCGGCATGCGCACCATGTACGAGGATGGCCTGGCCAAGGCCCTTGCCGGGCAGACGACCATCGAGGAAGTCCTGCGCGTGACGGAGGAGAGCTGATGCGCGCCGGAGCCCGGGGCTGACATGCCGAACTACCGCTACAAGGCCCTCAATCCGCATGGCGAGATCTTCGACGGGCAGATGGAAGCGGCCAGCGAGGCCGACCTGATCGCGCGCCTGCAGGACCAGGGGCATCTGCCGATGGAAACCCAGCTGGCCGATGCGGGGTCCATCGGGGGGGGCAGCTGGCGCAACCTGTTCCACCAGCGCCCGCTGCAGGGCCCGGCGCTGCTGCAGTTCACCCAGCAACTGGCGACCCTGCTCGGTGCCGGCCAACCGCTGGATCGCGCGCTGTCGATCCTGCTGGGCCTGCCCGAGGACGAGCGCTCGCGTCGTGCGATCACCGACATCCGCGACGTGGTGCGCGGTGGTGCGCCGCTGTCGACCGCGCTGGAGCGCCAGCATGGCCTGTTCTCGCGCCTGTACGTGAACATGGTGCGTGCCGGCGAGGCCGGCGGCAGCCTGCATGAGACCCTGCAGCGGCTGGCCGATTACCTTGAGCGCGCGCGTGCGCTGCAGGGCAAGGTGATCAATGCGCTGGTCTACCCGGCCATCCTGCTGGTGGTGGTGGGCGGCGCGCTGCTGTTCCTGCTGGGTTACGTCGTGCCGCAGTTCGCGCAGATGTACGAGAGCCTGGACGTGGCGCTGCCGTGGTTCACCAATGCCGTGCTGCAGCTGGGCCTGTTCGTGCGCGACTGGTGGATCCTGCTGCTGGTGGTACCGGGCGTGCTGGCCCTGCTGTTCGAGCGCAAGCTGCGGCAGCCGGCCTTCCGCCTGGCCCTCGACGGCTGGCTGCTGCAACGGCGCAGCATCGGCCGCCTGCTCGGCGAGCTGGAAACCGCACGGCTGGCGCGCACGCTGGGGACGCTGCTGCGTAACGGTGTGCCGCTGCTGGGTGCGCTGGGCATCGCCCGCAACGTACTGGGCAATCGCGCGCTGGCAGCCGACGTGGATACCGCCGCCGACGAGGTCAAGAACGGTGCGGGCCTGTCGCTGGCACTGTCGCGCGGCAAGCGCTTTCCGCGGCTTGCCCTGCAGATGATCCAGGTCGGCGAGGAATCCGGCGCGCTGGACACCATGCTGCTGAAGGCGGCGGATACCTTCGAGCAGGACAGCGCCCGGCGCATCGATCGCCTGCTGGCGGCGATGGTCCCGGCGATCACCCTGGTGCTGGCTTCGGTGGTCGGTGCGGTCATCGTCGCCGTGCTGGTCCCGCTGTACGACCTGACCAATGCCATCGGTTGACGATGGACTCTTCCGCACTTCGACCCAACGCAACCGAAAGGACCGATCATGATCGCTAACCGTCGACCCATCCGCCTGTCCTTCACCGCCGCGCGGCACCAGTCGGGCATGAGCCTGCTGGAGATCATCATCGTCATCGTGTTGATCGGCGCGGTGCTGACCCTGGTGGCCAGCCGCGTGCTGGGCGGTGCCGACCGGGGCAAGGCCAACATCGCCAAGGCGCAGGTGCAGACCGTGGCATCCAAGATCGACAACTACCAGATCGATACCGGCAAGCTGCCGGGCGCGCTCACCGATCTGGTGACCGCACCGGCCGGCGTTGGCGGTTGGCTCGGCCCGTACGCCAAGCCGGCCGACCTCAACGATCCGTGGGGGCACGCGCTGGAGTACCGCGCACCCGGCGAAGGCCAGCCGTATGAGCTGATCAGCCTGGGCAAGGACGGCAAGGCCGGTGGTAGCAGCGTCGATGCCGACATCCGCTACCAGCCGTAATCCCGCATGACGTATTTCCTGCCGCGCCGGTTGCCCCGACCGCGCCTGCACGGCAGGCGCCCGGCGGGGCTGTCGCTGCTGGAGATGCTGCTGGTGATCGCGCTGATCGCGGCCATCGGCCTGATCACCGCGGCGGGACTGTCGCGTGGCTTCGCCGGCATGCAGCTGCGCAGCGCCGGCAAGGACATCGCCAACCAGCTGCGCATGGTGCGTGCACAGGCGATCGCGCGCGGCGAACCGCAGCGGTTCGTGATCGAGCCGGCACGGCATCGCTGGCAGGGGGCGAACCAGCGCCAGGGCGAACTGCCGGCACAGCTGACGGTGAGTTTCGAAGGTGCGGCGCAGCTGGCCACTGCGCCGGGGCAGGGTGTGATCGAGTTCCATCCCGATGGCGGTTCCAGTGGCGGCCGCATCCGCCTGCAGCGTGATGCCGCCGAATGGCGCATCGATGTCGGCTGGTTGACCGGTGAAGTCCGCTCCGGCCCATGGCAGGCGCAGTGATGCGGCGGGCGCGCGGTTTCACGCTGCTGGAGGTGATCGTGGCCTTCGCTCTGCTCGGGCTGGCGCTGACCCTGCTGTTGGGCAGCCTGTCCGGCGGTGCCAGGCAGGTGCGCGAGGCCGAACTGCGCACGCGCGCCGTCCTGCATGCGCAATCGCTGCTGGCTGCGGCGGGCGTGGATGCGCCGCTGCAGGTGGGGCAGCAGCAGGGCGACTGGGAAAACGGGCGCTATCGCTGGGAGCTGCAGGTGCAGCCCTGGACCGAGCCACGCGCCGGCAACGTCGCGGCCACGCAGTCGCCGGGTGCACCGTGGCTGGCCGAACTGCAGTTGCAGGTGCGGTGGGGCGATGGCGAGCGCGAACAGCTGCGCTGGCGCAGCCTGCGCCTGCTGCCACCAGACCTGGAGCGTGCGCGATGAAGCGGGGCGCTGCGGGATTCACCCTGGTTGAAGTGATGCTGGCGACCGTGCTGCTTGCCGGTGGCCTGGCGCTGGCGTTCGCCAGCGTGCGCTCGGCGATGGCGGTCAGCCAGCGGGGTGAACAGATCGCCGCCGAAAGCGAGCGGATGCGCGCGGTGCAGGCCCTGCTGCGGCGACAGCTGGCCGGGGCGATGCGCAGCCCGCTGGAAGTGCCAGACCCGACCCGCGAGCCGGTGTTCTTCCAGGGCGAAGAGCAACGGATGCTGTTCGTCGCTGATCTGCCAGGCTACCTCGGACGCGGCGGGCCCTATCTGCATGCGCTGCAGGTGGATGGCAAGGCCGGCCAGCAGCGTCTGCTGCTGGACCTGGTCCTGCTGCAGGAGGGCGAGCGCATCGCCGAAACGCCACCACGCCCGCCCGAGGTGCTGGTGGATGGCCTGCAAGCGGTGGAGATGCGCTATCGCGGCATCGATGCCGGCAGCGGGCAGATGACCGAGTGGCTGCCGCGCTGGGAAGACACCCGTCGCCTGCCTCTGCTGGTGGAACTGCGGATCGTGCCGGTCCGCGGTGCCGCATGGCCGCCCCTGGTGGTGGCCCCCCGCCTGGGCGGCGGTGGAGGGGGGCGTTGATGCGGTCGCGCGGGGCCGCACTGGTGCTGGTGCTGTGGTTGATCGCGCTGATGACCGCACTGGTCGGCGCGTTCGCGCTCAGCGCCCGCGTCGAGCATCTGCAGGAGCGCGTGCTCGACGACGATGCACGTGGCCAGGAGCGTGCCCGTGCGGGACTTGAGTACGCACTGATGCGGCTGTCACCGGATCCGCTGCGCGCGCCGTGGCAGGCCGATGGTCGCACCTATCGCTGGCAGTTCGACGGTGCCCGCATCGAGATCCAGGTGCTGGACGAGAACGGCAAGATCAACCTGAACCTGGCCGACGTGGCGCTGCTGACCGCATTTCTGCAGGCACTTGGCGAACCGGTGGACAACGCGCGTCAGCTGGCCGGCGCGATCGTCGACTGGCGTGACGAGGACAGCCTGCTGCAGCCCGGCGGCGGTGCCGAGGCACAGGATTACGCTGCGGCCGGGCTGCCGTATGGGCCACGCAACAAGCGCTTCGAGACGCTGGGCGAACTGCAGCGGGTGCTGGGCATGAACGGGCCGCTGTACCGGAAGATGCTGCCGCACCTGACCCTCTACAGCCGCCAGGCGCGACCGGATCCGCGATTCGCCAGCGCTCCCGTGCTGACCGCGCTGGGCCTGGATGCCGACCTCGTGCTGGCGCAGCGGAACCAGCCGGAGCGTGACGGCGATCCGGCGGATGGATCTTCAGCGCTTGCCAGCAGCAGCGGCACCTATAGTATCGAGTCCCGTGTCATCGACAGCAGTGGACGCAGGTCGGTGTTGCAGGCAGTGGTTCGCAATGGCTCCGGGGGGATTCCCGGGCGGTCCTACACAGTGCTTCGCTGGGAGCAGGGAATGACGGCAAGATGACGGCTTGGCAGGACAGTCTGCGGCAGGTGCAGGGCCAGATCGGTCCTGGCGCCGGCCGTTTCCTGCGCTGGTGGCGGCACTCGTTGCTGGCGTGGGTGCCGGCGCGTTGGCAATGGGCGCTGGGCTGGGCCCAGGCACGGTTGCTGGTGCAGCGCGAGGGTGACCAGCTGCAGGTCTGGCGCGAAGCGGGCGAGCGCCGCGAGGCGGTGGTCACCCTGCCATGGCCTTCGTCTCCGGCTGCACTGGATCGCGTGCTGGAGCCGCGCCTGCGCAGCCTGCCGCGATTCTGGCTGCTGCCGGTGGAACGGGTCCTGCGGCGCACCCTGCGGCTGCCGGCGGCGGCCGGCGACCGGCTGCACGCGGTGGTCGGTTATGAGATCGACCGGCAGACCCCGTTCGAGGCCAGCCAGGTCAGCTATGACGTGCGTGAACTGGGCGCGGCAGGGGAAGGCCAGCTGCAGGTCGAACTGGTGGCCTGGCCGCTGCGCCAGATGGAGGCCTGGCGTGCCAGCGTGGGCGAGTGGGGCGACGCCCTGGCCGGCGTCGACGCGATCGATGCGCAGGCTGGCACGCTGCAGGTCAACCTGTTGCCGAGCGCCCAGCGCCAGTCGCGGCCCGATCCGATGCGGCGCTGGAACCTGCTGCTGGCCCTGGCCGCGCTGGTGATGCTGGTACTGGCTGGACTGCAGTTGCTGGACAACCGCCGCGCCGCCGCCGACGCACTGCGTGCGGACGTAGAACGCAGCGCGCGCAGTGCCCGGGGTGTAGCCAGTGAACGCGCCCAGCTGCAGGCACTGATCGACGGCGCGGCCTTCCTGGAGTCGCAGCGCCGCCAGCATGCCGGCACGGTGGAAATCTGGAACGAGCTGACCCGCCGTCTGCCTGAAGGAACCTATCTGGAGAAGCTGGCCATCGAGAACAACGGTCTGCAGCTGATCGGGCTCAGCCGCGAAGCCTCGCAGCTGGTGCAGCTGCTGCAGGATGCTCCGCAATGGCGCAAGGTCAACCTGACCGGTGTGCTGCAGGCGGACGGCGCCGGCAGCGGCCGGGACCGCTTCACCATGACTGCCGAACTTCAGCCGTTGCCCGCGGCGGCACCGGCAACGCCGGCAGCAGCGACTCCGGAGGCGGCCGATGCCAAGCGCACGCCGTGACCGCTGGCTGGCGCTGGCGCTGCTGCTGGCGGTGCTGGGCCTGGCTTACCTGTTGCTGGTGCACCCTTGGTTCACCCAGCCGCTGCGCGAGATCGATGCCGATGTCGCGGCCCTGCGCGAGCGCCAGCAGCGCGTGCAGGCGCAGCTGCAGCAGCAGCCCCAGATCGAACAGCGGCTGCGCGCCACCCGTGAAGCCTTGCAACGGCAACCCGGCTTCCTGCAAGAGGCCACTGCCGAAGCCGCGGCCGCCGCGCTCGGCGCGCGCCTGCAGGATGCGGTGGCCACTGCAAGCCCCGGCAACCGCAGCTGCACCATCAGCAATCGCACGCCGCTGACCGACAATCGCCGTGATGCCGAGTTCGTCCGCGTCGCCATGCAGGTACGCCTGCGCTGCGGCGTGGCGGAACTGGCGACCGTGCTGCACAGCCTGGAAACCGGCAGCCCGCGGTTGTTCGTGGACAACCTCAATCTCATCGCGCAGCGCTTCCAGCAGTCGCCGAACGAATCCGGGCTGGGCCTGGACGTCTCCTTCGAACTGGCCGGCTACCTGTTGCCCGTTGCCGCCAGTGGCGCTGCGGCAGTACCTCCCGCAGCGGAGCCCGCCGCGGCCGCCCCGGCCCCGGTCGCGCCGCCGCCACCGGCGGCCGCCGAGGGAGAGGAGGTCGCCGATGAAACGTGAGCCCCTCAGCCTGCGCACCGCTTTCCTGCTGGCCCTGGCCGGCTGGTCCGCGGCGGTATGGCTGGCCACCGGTTTCGGACTGGGCAGTCGCCTGCCGGCCGGCGGGGCCGACGCCGACCCCGCAGCAGCACTGCCGGTGCTGCCGGCGTTCGCTCCGGAACGGATGGCCAGTGCGGACAGCTACAGCGCCATCGCCGCGCGTCCGCTGTTCGCCGAAGACCGCAGGCCGCGCCCTTACCTGCTGGGCGGCAGTGAACCCAGCGCCAGCGCCGCTTTGCGCCTGACCGGTGTGCTGCTCACGGACGACTTCGGCCTGGCCACGTTCAGTACGGAGCAGAACCGCTCGCTGCGCCTGCGCCTCAACGGTGACGCGGTCGACGGTTGGCAGCTGGTCGCGCTGCAACCCCGCCAGGCGACGGTGATCGGCCCGGGCGGCAGCCAGGTGCTGGAACTTGCCGTATTCAACGGGCAGGGCGGGGAGCCACCGACGGTTCTGCGCGGCAGTACCGGTGCACCCGCACCGGGCGTGCCGGTGCCACCGCCGGTAGTGCCGCTGCCGGCGCAGGCCGCGCCGGCACAGGCGGCGACCGCACCGCAGCGTGCAGCGGACGCCACACCCGCGCCGGCGTCTGCTGCCGCCCCCCCGCCGCCGGCCAACAGCAACGGGCCCAGCGAAGCGCAGATGCAGGCCATCCGCGAGCGCATCCAGGCCCGCCGCCGCCAGCTGCAACAACAACAGCAACAACAGTCGCCGCCGCCTTCGGGCAATGGCGCCAACCGGTAGAGTGAGAGCATGAGCCTGCGTTTTCTTCCTTGGTCCTTCGTGCTCGCGCTGCTGGTGGGCTGCAGTACCGTCTCCAGCCCCCATGTGCAGCGCAAGGGCGCCCTGCAGCCTGCGGCCAGCGCCGGCCAGGCCGCAGCGGACGTCCAGGCCGATGCGGCGGCCGACAGCCAGGGGGCACCGCAGGCGGTCATCCGCCGTGGCACCGGCACGATGATCAACCGCGAGGCCGCGCGCGCGCCGTCGCCGGCATTGCATGCGGCCGGCACCGGCAGCGCCACGTTCAACTTCGAGGGCGAATCGCTGCATGCCGTGGTCAAGGCGATCCTCGGTGACATGCTGGGCCAGAACTATGTGATCGCGCCGGGGGTGCAGGGCACGGTCACGTTGGCCACGCCCAAGCCGGTCTCGCCGGCACAGGCGCTGAACCTGCTGGAGATGGTGCTGGGCTGGAACAACGCGCGCATGGTGTACAGCGGCGGGCGCTACAACATCGTTGCCGCCGACCAGGCGCTGGCCGGCACTGTCGCGCCGAGCACCGCACCAGCCTCCAGCGCGCGCGGTTTCGAGGTCCGGGTGGTGCCGCTGCAGTTCATCTCCGCCACCGAGATGAAGAAGGTGCTGGAGCCGTACGCGCGGCCCAACGCCATCGTCAACGTCGACAGCGGCCGCAACGTGATCACCCTCGGCGGCACCCGTGCCGAGCTGGAGAACTACCTGCGCACGGTCGAGATCTTCGATGTGGACTGGCTGTCGGGCATGTCGGTGGGCGTGTTCCCGATCACGTCCGGCAAGGCCGAGCAGGTTGCCAGCGACCTGGAGAAGGTGTTCGGCGAGGAAAGCAAGACGCCCAGCGCCGGCATGTTCCGCTTCCTGCCGCTGGAAAACGCCAACGCGGTCCTGGTGATCACCCCGCAGGTGCGCTACCTGGACCAGATCCAGCAATGGCTGGACCGCATCGATACGGCCGGTGGCAGTGCCCGCCTGTTCTCCCATGAGCTGCGCTACATCAAGGCGCGCGATCTTGCCGAGCGGCTCAGCGAGGCGTTCGCCAGCAGCGGCAAGCGGGGCGGCTCGAGCCCTGCATCGCTGGCCCCGGGTGCCATTCCGTCGCAGCTGGACAGCGACAGCGACCGTGGCATCGACAGCAACAACAGCAGCAGCTTCGGCTCGACCCCGGGCAGCAGTTCCAGTGGCGGTAATGGCAGCTTGAACCTGCCGCAGCGCCAGTCCGGCAACGTCAGCGTCAGCCTGGAAGTGGAAGGCGACCGGGTCGGCGTGTCGGCGGTGGAGGAAACCAATACGCTGCTGGTGCGCGCGACGCCGCAGGCCTGGCGCTCGATCCGCGAGGTGATCGAGAAGCTGGACGTGATGCCACTGCAGGTACATATCGAAGCCCAGGTGGCCGAGGTCGCTCTGGATGGCGACCTGAAGTACGGCGTGAACTGGTTCTTCGACAACGCCGTGGCCGGGCGTGCACTGACCGGAGCCTTGAGCGGTGTGACCCTGCCGGCCGCGGCGGGTGGCTCCTGGAGCAGCTTCGCCGGTGCTGCGACCGGCGGCGAAGGCCTGGGTTGGGCGTTCACCGGCCACAATGGTGCAGCGGTGGTGAGCGCGCTGGACAAGGTCACCGATGTGCGACTGCTGCAGACCCCGTCGGTGTTCGTGCGCAACAACGCCGAGGCCACGCTCAACGTGGGTGACAAGGTGCCGATCAGCACCACCACGGTGAACACCGGCGTCGGCACCAGCAGCTACAGCTCGGTGCAGTACATCGATACCGGCGTGATCCTGAAGGTGCGCCCGCGCGTGACCCGCGACGGCACGGTGTTCCTGGACATCGTGCAGGAAGTCAGCAGCGCGTCGGATGTGCCGGAGAACTGCAATCCGCAGGAGCGCAACTGCAACCCGCGCATTTCCACCAAGAAGCTGGCTACCGAGGCCGCCGTACAGAGCGGCGACACCATCATGCTGGCCGGTCTCATCACCGACTCGGCCACCGACGGCAGCAGCGGCATTCCCGGCCTGAGCCGGATTCCGGTGATCGGCGCACTGTTCGGGCAGAAGAGCCGCACCAGCCGTCGTTCGGAGGTGATCGTGCTGCTGACGCCCAGCATCGTTCGCAATGCGCAGGAAGCGCGCACGTTGACCGACGAGTACAGCGAGCGTTTCCGGGCGATGGAGCCGCTGAACCAGCCGCGCGCAAAGAAGTAGGGGGTTACGGCGGGGCGACGCCCGCCGTTCCCACAAACTCCGCTTCTGCTTCGGCCCCGGCCTCTGTAGGTGCCGGCTGCAACCCGGCCGGCGCCCTCCCGGTGCTACGCTGTGCCCACCGACAACCACGGAGGCGGGATGGGGGCGATCGTGTTGTTGCCGCTGTGCGTGGACGATGCGGCGCTGGACCGGTGTCTGGCTGCACTTGATGCCGGTACGGCACCGGGTACCGCGGTCTGGTTGGCCGACGATGCCCAGACCGGACCACGCGCTCAGGCGGTGGTCGAGCACTGGCTGGCGAACACGCCACTGCAGGCCGAGTACACCCGCCGCGCCCGGCCGCTGGGCGAGGTGGCCCATCTGGATGAAATGCTGCGTGCCTGCGAGGGGCTCGATGTGGCCGTGCTGGCACCGGACAGCGTACCGGCGCCGGGATGGCTGCAGCAGCTGCAGGACGCCTTCGCCCGCGATGCGGCCATTGCCACCGCCACGCCCTGGTGCAATGCAGGCGAGACCGCGGCCTGGCCCCGGCTGGGCGAGATCAATGCCGAGCCCACCGATACTGCGCTGCTGGCGCAGACCTGCGCCGCACTGCCGACCCTGCACCCGGAGCTGCCATCGGCGGTCACGCATGCGGTACTGGTGCGCGGCAATGCACGTCGCCGTGCCGGCGGACTGGACGTGGAAAGCTACGCCGGCTGGAACGCTGCGCTGGTCGATCTGAGCCTGCGCATGGCGGGGCTGGGCTGGCGCAACGTGCTGTGCGAGAACGCGTTCGTCAGCCGCGCCGGCGAAGCGGTCAGCCGTGATGGCGATCTGGAGGCGTTGGCCGCGCGGTGGCCTGGCTGGGTGCCACGCCTGGCCGACTTCCTGATGCACGATCCGCTGCGCGAACTGCGCGCGGACCTGCAGCAGCGGATGCAGCAGGCGATAATGCCGCGCGAGCAGGGCGATCTGTTCGTCCCTTCCGCGTCGGAGCCAACCGCTTGAATGCCGCTATTGCCGCCATCGTCGTTACCTACCAGAGCGGCAGCACCATCGATGCCTGCCTGTCGCGGCTGCGCCAGTCGCAGGATGTGGCGGAAATCCGGGTGATCGACAACGGTTCGGTGGATGGCACGCTGGATATCGTGCAGCGGCACGCCAGCCACGACCCGCGCGTGCGCTTCATCGGCAACCCGGACAATCCGGGCTTCGCCGCCGCCAACAACCAGGGCGCGGCCGATTCGCACAGCCCGTGGCTGGCGTTCATCAACCCGGACCTGATGGTCGAGCCGGAAACCCTGGCCAGGCTGCGCGACCGCGCGCACGTGCTCGGTGACTGTCTGCTCGGGGTCGAGCAGGTGGATGAGCACGGCCATGCCGATGAGGCGGTGCGCCGCCGTGATCCGGATTTCCTGGCCATGCTGCGCTCGCCGGGCAGCGGCTCGAAACTGGCGATTCCGCGCGATCCGGCACAGACGCTGCAGCCGGTGCCGGCGCTGTCCGGCGCGCTGCTGCTGATGCCGCGGACGCTGTTTGATCGTCTCGGTGGCTGGGACGCCGGTTACCGGTTGCACGCCGAGGACCTGGACCTGTGCCGGCGCGCGCGTGAGGCGGGCGCGGTGGTGGCGATCGCCAACGACCTGCAGGTCACCCATGTCCGCGGCGTGTCCAGCCGTTCGCGGCCCTTCTTCGTCGAGTGGCACAAGCACCGCGGATTGTGGCGTTACTTCCGCAGGTTCGAGGCGCCACAGCGCTCGTTGCTGGTGCAGGTGGCGGTCTGGGGGGCGATCTGGGCGCACGCGCTGCTGCTGGTGCCGAGACTGCTGCGCAGATCCCTGTAGTGTCGAGCGTGTCCGGCGGCGGCGCGCATGGGCGGGCCCCCCGGTTCACCCCGCCGGGCGCATAATCCGCCTCATGCCTATCATCCAGTCCCTGCTCGACACCGATCTGTACAAGTTCACCATGATGCAGGCGGTGCTGCACCAGCATCCCGGCGCCCAGGTGCAGTACCGGTTCAAATGCCGCACGCCCGGCATCGACCTGGCCCGCTTCATCGACCAGATCGATGAAGAGATCGACCACCTGTGCAGCCTGCGCTTCAGCGACGCCGAGCTGGATTACATGCGTGGCCTGCGCTTCGTGAAGCCCGATTTCGCCGATTTCCTCGGCCTGTTCCACCTGGACCGCAAGTACATCCAGCTGCGTGCCTCGACCCGGGTGCCCGGCGAGATCGAACTGGACATCACCGGGCCCTGGCTGCATACGATCCTCTTTGAAGTGCCGCTGCTGGCCATCATCAACGAAGTCTGGTTCCGCAACACCACCACGCCCGACTTCGCCGAGGGCGAGCGCCGCCTGCAGGCCAAGGCCGCGCTGCTGCGCGACACCCCCGGCTTCGAGCAATGCCGCATCGCCGACTATGGCAGCCGCCGTCGCTACTCGCGCGACTGGCATGCGCGCCTGCTGCCGCTGCTGCGCGATGCGCTCGGCCCGCAGCTGGTCGGCACCAGCAACGTGCATTTCGCCCGGCTGTACGGCATGACCCCGCACGGCACGATGGCGCACGAGTACCTGCAGGCATTCCAGGCGCTGGGGCCACGGCTGCGCGATTCGCAGGTGGCGGCATTGGAGTCATGGGCACGCGAGTACCGCGGTGACCTGGGCATCGCGCTGTCCGACGTGGTCGGTCTGGACGCCTTCCTGCGCGACTTCGACATGTATTTCTGCAAGCTGTTCGACGGCGTGCGCCATGACTCGGGCGATCCGTTCGACTGGGGCGACCGCATGCTGGCGCATTTCCAGCAGCGCCGGGTCGATCCGCGCAGCAAGGTGCTGGTGTTCAGCGATGGGCTCGACATCGCCAAGGTGATGCGCCTGTACGACTATTTCCGCGGTCGCTGCCAGGTGGCCTTCGGCGTCGGCACCCACCTGACCAACGATCTGGGCCCGACGCCATTGAACATCGTCATCAAGATGGTCCGCTGCAACGGCCAGCCGGTGGCCAAGCTCAGCGATTCGCCGGGCAAGAGCATGTGCGACGACCCCGGCTACCTGGCCTACCTGCGTCAGGTCTTTGAACTGCCGGACCCGGCTTAAAGGTAGTCGACCACCACCAGGTAGGCGCCCCGCAGCGGTTGCTGCTGCGGCGCTTCCACGCGGTAGCGCTCGGAGAAGGCGATGTCGCCGACGCGCATGGCGCTGGCCGACACGGCCAGCTGCTGGCCATGGCGCTTGCCATCGCGCAGCGTCGCGGCCTGGCTGTCGCCCACCGCGGTCACCGCCACCGTCGAGCCCTTGGCCGACGGCGGGCAGGCCGCCAGGCTCAGCTCGCCCTGGGACAGGGCCGTCGTGCAACCCGGCTCGGCGATGCGGCCGCTGAACCGGATGCTGCCACTGCTGGCCTGGGCCAGCGCACTGACGGACATCAGGGCCACGCACAGCAGAAGGGAAGTCCTCATGACACGTTCTCTGGTTCGGTGTGTCCTAGTTAGCGACAGCTCCGGACGGCCTTTAATAGGCAAAATCCGAATCTGCTAGGGCCATCACCAACAAAGAGTGATGCGCATCAAATAAGGCGCTGGCCGCCTGAAAACAGCCTCTTTCAGGCGCGCCCGCCACCGGGTCGAAGACGTCATCTGCTGTCGTTCCCCCACCTTTGCCGGTCCGCGCCAACTCCCCATCGGCCGCCAAGCCAAAAGTGCCTATCACGTCACATTTGGGGCGTCAATAAACCATCGTTCAGAAAAATAATGGGACTTTCATCACAGTTCTGCATATACTTGCGTCACGGATTCAGGGGTAGGTATGTCCGAATCCGGCCACAGGTGAGACGCAAGGATGGGTCTTGAAGCCCGGCAGTGCTCCTTGCTTCCTCCTCTACTTCCATCTCTTCAGTAGGGTTAGGTAAAAGCAATGCACAAGATCAACATCATCGCGGCTCTCATGCTGGCCGCTGCTCCGCTGGCCGCCAACGCTGCCGACGGCACCATCACCTTCAATGGCAAGGTGACCGACAAGACCTGCACCATCTCGACCCCGGGCGGCAAGGACTTCGCCGTTACCCTGCCGACCGTGTCCAAGAACACCCTGGCCACCGCCGGTGCCGTCGCGGGCCGCACCCCGTTCGCCATCAACCTGACCAAGTGCAGCGCCGGCAACGTCGCCACCTACTTCGAGCCGGGTTCGACCGTTGACTTCAACAGCGGCCGCCTGATCAACCAGGCTTCGGCCAACGCTGCCGGCAACGTGCAGCTGCAGCTGCTGGGCTCGAACAACCAGTTCCTGCCGGTGAAGGCCGCAGGCACCGGTCTGGCCCAGGACAACTCGCAGTGGGTGACCGTTGCCACCGACGGCACCGCCAACCTGAACTACTACGCCGAGTACTACGCCACTGCCGCCGCCACCCCGGGCGACGTCACCAGCAGCGTCAAGTACACGATCATCTACAACTGATCATCGCCGTACCCGCACTGGCCGGCGTACGCGCCGGCCAGCGCTCCGCGGCCCCTGGCCACACACCTCGAGCGTAGTACTTCCGATGAAAGCTCTCTTTCCCCGGGCGCTGCTGCTGGCAGCGTCGACGCTGCTCTTCTGCCAGGAAGCCATGGCAGGCGTGGTGGTCAATGGCACGCGTGTGATCTATCCGGCGCAGTCGCGCGAAGTCACCGTGCAGGTCGACAACGTGGGCGACTCGCCCGCGCTGGTGCAGGCCTGGATCGACAGTGGCGACGCCAACCAGACGGCCGACACCAGTGATGCCCCGTTCGTGCTGACGCCGCCGATCAGCCGCGTCGAGCCGGGCCGCAGCCAGGCGCTGCGCCTGATCTTCTCCGGCGCGCAGCTGCCGACCGATCGCGAGTCGGTGTTCTGGCTGAACGTGCTGGACGTGCCGCCGTCTCCGGATAACGCCGAGAACGGTGAGCAGAACTACCTGCAGGTCGCGTTCCGTTCGCGCCTGAAGCTTTTCTATCGGCCGCAGGGCCTGAAGGGCGTCGCCAACGACGCACCGGCAGCCCTGCGCTGGACCCGCAGCGGTGACCGCCTGCGGGTGGAGAACCCGAGCCCCTTCCACGTGACCCTGGCCGAAGTGCATGCCGTGACCGGCAGCAGCGAAAAGGCGGTCGAGGACAAGGGAACGATGGTCGCACCGAAGCAGAACCTGGAGTTCGCCGCACCGGTGGGCACCACCGAGGTGCGCTTCATCACCATCAACGATTACGGCGGTCGGGTGGAGCACAAGGTCCGCCTCGACAGCACCGGGGGCTGAACGCGCCGCGCTGGCCAGGGCCTGCGCATCCCGCCACCGCCGCCGTGCGGCGAATTGAAGGAATGTCAGTGTGATCGGAAACAGATTGACATTGTCGATCCATCAGGCGCTTTGCCTGTTGGCTGCCGGCGTGGCCTGCCCAGGATGGGCGCTGGCTGCCCCGGCCAATCTCGGCGAACAGGCGCTGATGGCGCAGACTGGGGCGGCGACCGCGCGTGCGCCGGAGTCGGCGCAGTTCAACTCCAGCTTCCTCTCCGGCCAGGCCAAGCAGGTCGATCTGGCGGCCTTCAGCAACGGCAATCCGATGGTCGCCGGCACCTATCGCGTGGACGTCTACGTCAATGGCGCCTGGCAGGGCCGCCGCGACGTGCAGTTCAAGGCGGATGCACAGGGGCGCGTCGATGCCTGCCTGGCGCTGCCGATGCTCGAGGAAATGGGCGTGGACAGCGAGGCGGTGCTGCTGCAGCAGGATCCGTCGGTGCCGACCGATACCTCCACGTGCGTGCCGGTGCAGCAGCGCATGGCCAATGCCTATGGCGTCTATGACAGCGGCAACCTGCGTTACGACCTGAGCATCCCGCAGGTGTTCCTGCGCCGCGAAGCGCGTGGCTACGTCAACCCCGCGCTGTGGGACCGTGGCATCAACGCCGGCTTCGTCGGCTACAGCTTCAATGCCATCGACAGCGACAGCCGCGTCGAAGGCGGACAGCGCAACCGCAGCGCCTATCTGGGCCTGAATGCCGGCCTGAACCTGGGTGGCTGGCAGTTCCGCCACGATTCCAACCTGACCTGGACCGAGGGCGACGGCCGCCACTGGCAGAGCATCGCCACCTACGCCCAGCGCGGCATCCCGAAGATCCGCGGCATGCTCACTGTGGGCGAGGCCTACACCACCGGCGAACTGTTCGAGTCGATCGGATACCGGGGTGCCAGCCTGGCCAGTGACGACCGCATGCTGCCCGATTCGCTGCGCGGCTACGCGCCGGTGGTGCGCGGCATCGCCGAGACCAATGCGCGGGTGGAAGTCCGGCAGAACCAGCAGCTGATCTATTCCTCCACCGTATCGCCGGGCAGCTTCGTCATCGACGATCTGTACCCGACCGGTTACGGCGGTGACCTGGAAGTGAGCGTGATCGAGGCCGATGGCCGCCGCCGCGAGTTCAAGGTGCCGTTCGGTTCGGTGCCGCAGATGCTGCGCGAAGGCGTCTCCCGCTACTCGGTGACCGCCGGCCAGGTCCGCAACGAGCTGCTGCGCGATGAACCCTGGCTGGCGCAGGGTACCTACCAGCGCGGCATCGGCAACCAGCTGACCCTGTACGGCGGCAGCGCGCTGAGCGAAGGCTACGTTTCACTGCTGTACGGCATTGGCCTGTCCACCCGGATCGGTGCGTTCGCGGCCGATGTCACCCATGCCCGTACGTCGTTCAACCACTACGGCGACCACACCGGCGCCAGCGTGCGCCTGAGCTACAGCAACATGATCGGCGAAACCGGGACCAACCTGACCCTGGCCGCCTATCGTTATTCGACCGAAGGCTACTACAGCCTGCAGGACGCCCTGTACGGACGCGACGCGGATGATCGCGGCATCGACCCGACCACCCGTGGCCGCCAGCGCAGCCAGTTCCAGCTGACCCTGAACCAGCCGCTGGGCCGCCGTGCCGGTGCGCTGTACGTCACCGGTTCGGTGCGTGACTTCTACGACCGTTCCGGCACCTCCAAGCAGTACCAGGTGGGCTACAACAACGCCTGGCGCTCGGTGAACTACGGTTTCTCGGCACTGCGCACCGAAGAAGGCATCCTCGGCCGGGCCGACACCCAGTACCTGTTCTCGATGAGCGTTCCGCTGGGCCGAGGGACCCATCCGGTGTCGTTCAGCGCCGACCTGGGCGCGCGTGACCGTGGTGGCTACGACAACAGCCGCGTGGGCATCACCGGTTCGGCCGGCGTCGACAACAACTTCAGCTACGGCGTGGCCCTGTCCGATTCCCGCGAGGGCAACACCACCGCGGTCGGCAACGCCGAGTACCGCAGCCGCTACACCGCGCTGAACGCGACCTACAGCCATTCCAGCGATTTCCGCCAGGCATCGGTGGGCGCCAACGGCAGCGTGGTCATGCATCCGGGCGGCGTCACCTTCACTCCGCAGCGTGGCGATACCATGGTGCTGGTCGAGGCGCCGGGCGCGCGCGACGCGCAGGTGACCAACGCACCGGGCCTGCGCATCGATGGTCGCGGCTACGCCGTGGTGCCGTACGTATCGCCGTACCGCCTGAACACCGTGACCCTGGATCCGCAGGGCATGGCGCATGACGTCGAGCTGGAAAGCAGCAGCCAGTCGGTTGCACCGTTTGCCGGTGCCATCAGCTACCTGCGCTTCGATACCCGCAAGGGCAACGCGCTGCTGATCCAGGTGCGCAATCCCGATGGCCGCACCCTGCCGTTCGGCGCACAGGTCAAGGACGAGCAGGGCCAGCCGGTGGGCATGGTCAGCCAGGGTGGCCGCCTGTATGTGCGCAGCGAGCAGGATCACGGCCGCCTGCAGGTGGAGTGGGGCGCCGGCGCCGACCAGCGCTGCACCGTCGATTACCAGGTTCCGGCGGGCGCCGACGCGTCCAAGACCGGCTTCATCCCGCTGGAGGCAGCATGCCGATGATTCTTTCCCGTGGCCGCAAGGCGCTGGCCGCACTGGCCGTGCTGGGGGGCGTGCTGCTGGCCCAGCAGGCCAGCGCCGCATGCCGCATCCAGACCAGCGGGTTCACCGCGCAGGACGTGACCATGGACATGGGTCAGATCGTGATCCTGCCCAGCACCCCGGTTGGCGGCGTGATCAAGGAGATCAGCGTTGCGATCAACCAGCAGAACAGTGTCGCGCGCTGCGACTGGTCCGGCGGTCGCTCCATCGGCGAGTACGTCAATGCCGCACAGAAGCGCCCGGTGGCCGGCTTTTCCAACGTCTATGAAACCGACGTGGCGGGCGTGGGCATCCGCCTGTTCCGCGACTCTGGCGCCATCCAGACCTACTATCCTCACTCGATCAACTTCAACGGCAACGCGACCATCTCGCTGATCGGTGGCCAGTTCCGCATCCAGCTGATCAAGACCGCGGCGCAGACAGGTTCGGGCATCATCGCGCCCAATGGCCGTTTCACCACCTATTACTTCGATGGCGACAGTGCCAGCCGGCCGGTGCTGACCTCCACCTTCAAGGGATCGGGCACGACCGTGGTCAGCCCGACCTGCGAGGTGGACGCCGGCAGCCGCAACATCGCGGTGGACTTCGGCAGTGTCCCCAACACCTCGTTCACCGGCGTCGGTTCGCGCGCGGTCAACCGTGACTTCGACATCCGCCTGAACTGCCAGGGCAGCAATGTTGCTGCCTACCAGAGCAAGATCGGCATCCGCCTGGATGCCGACCAGGACAGCTCCAACATGCCGGGCGTGCTGAAGCTCAGCGCGGCTGCCAACAGCGCGACCCGCATCGGCATCCAGATGGTCCAGCGCGATGGCACCACCGAGCGCGAAGTGCGCTTCGGCCAGGCGATCAATGTCGGCACCACCATACCGGGCACCAGCACCATGACCCTGCCGCTGCGCGCCCGCTATGTACAGACCCAGGCCGGTACCGTCGGTGCCGGTGTCGCGAACGGACAGGCGACTTTCACCATCCAGTACGAGTAGCGGCCAACGGCCGTTCCACCGCTGCGCTGCACCCCAACGTTGCCTGTTCCGCAGGCGACGTTGACTGCGTCTTGATCCCGGAAATACCAAGATCGGAGCTGCCATGAACGTATCGCAGCACGAGTGTGATGCGCGTCATGAAATTCGAGTCACCCAACACAGCACCTCCGCTGCCGCAGCGTCGGCTCGGCTGAGGTCCGCTGAAAGGACCCGGCATGACAGCGCCCCATCTTGCCATCGCCGGATTGCCGCCCGAGTTCGTCGAGATGCACGGCGGTGGGCTGTACTGGGTCGTCGCGGCCGGAAGCGCGCCGGCCGACCTGGTTGGCGCAGGTGTGCTGGGTTCGGCCAGCGACGTGCAGGACGCCGTGCTGGCGACGCTGGGGCGCGGCGCCGATGCGATGCTGGCCGAGCTGCCGCCGGGGGAGGGGCCGGCGCGGTTGCGTCTGTTCCGTTCCTCGGCCGCTGCCATGCAGCGGACCCTGCGCGGTCTGGCGGTTGATCTTCCCCGCGCGGCCACCGCCGCGACCCGCCTGTGCATGGTGCAGTTTCCGCTGGCGGCGCTGGAAGGCTGGAGCGATGCCCGGCTGGCGGCATGGAACCGGCAGCTGCAAGCCTGGGCGGAGCAGGCCGGCACGGTGCTGCTGCTGCTTTGCCACGGTGAAGTGGCCACCCTGGCGCCGCGCCTGCTGGCCTTGAACCGGACCTGTTCCGGCGTCGCCCAGCTGCATCCGCACCGCGGTGCGCTGCAGCTGCTGCTGCATTACTGGGCCAACGCCCATGGCGTGGTGGCCCGCCGTGCCTTCGCGATCGAAGCGGCAGAAGGCGGGTTGCGCCGCGTGCCAGAAGAGGCGGACAGCGTGCTCTCTGCGGTCGAGGCCAGCGGCGGCGATCGTGATCTGTACCTGGCCGAGGCCGACGTGCTGGAAGGCGCTCCGCCGCTGTCGCCCGCCTGGCGGCTCCACGATGGCTGGGCGGACCTGCTGCCTTCGGCGCTGCAGGCGCGCGAGGCCACCGTGGTGCTGGCGATCCGCAGCAACGACCAGGTGGACACACTGGCACGCCTGCTGCATCGGCTGCGCCGCGAGCGCGGCGACCTGCTGAAGCTGGTGGTGCGCGAGGTGCAACCGTGCCTGCGCTACGCCGACGAGCGCCTGCTGCTGCAGTGCGGCGGCAACATGGTGGTGCCGGCGGCGACTCCGCTGCCGCGGCTGCTGACGCTGCTGGAGACGGTGCAGCGGCAGCGTTGGCAGGGGCAGCTGGCGGCCGACCCCGAACCGTTGATCCGTGCCCACCGGCCACCGGAAGTGAATGGAATCGTGGCGGCCGACCGCTTCCGGCAGATCGTCGGCGAACGCATCGATCAGGACGGCAGCGCGGTGGAAAGCGCCGTGCTGGCACTGCAGCCGGTGGCCGGGCTGCGCGCGGAACAGACCCTGCAGCAGTTGAACATCCGCAGGCAGGGGGATGTGGCCTGCGTGTACCGCGGCCAGGTCCGCCTGTTCCTGTTCGGCTGCCGCCGCGATGCGGTCGAACAGGCGCTCTCCAACCTGTACCGGCTGCCCTGGCGCGAGCTGTTCGATGGCTACCAGCGCCTGGCCGAGTACGACATCGCAGCGATGAATGCCCGCGGCAGCGACTCCGAATCCGAGACGCTGCCCGCCCCTGCCGTTCCGTTGCCGCAACCCGCGGCCCCGGTCAACGAGGTCGCATTCAACGCCCCCATCCCGTTCCGGTTGGGAGATTCCGCATGACCACCGACCAGCAGCTGTGGACGCTGATCGCGGCCTGTGCGCTGGTGATGATTCCGTTCGGCGTGATGCTGGGCGCGCTGTGGCGCGCGGTGCGTCGCCGCGCAGCGTCATGGCTGCCCCCACGGCACCTGCGGCGGACGGGCGTGCGGGTGCGCGATGCGCGGAGGCCGCAATGAGCGCAGAGCCGACGCCCGCATCGCCGTTCGTCTGGTCGGACCTGCGCGGCTGGAACCTGTACTTCCTGTCCAAAGTGGTGTTGGCCTGGATGGGCGCGCTGGACCTCAAGGTCCTGCCCAACCTGTTGTTCCTGGCCGCCCTGCTGGTGCCACTGCCGTGGCGATGGGCACGCATCACACGCACGGTCGTCGCCGTGCCGGTGGCCGTGGTGCTCTACTACCAGGACACTTGGTGGCCGCCCTTCCAGCGTCTTCTCGCACAGCCGGGCGTGCTCGATTTCTCCGCCGACTACTGGCTGGAGCTGGCGCAGCGCTTCATCAACTGGCAGATGGTCGCGGTGCTGGTGCTGCTGGTGGTTGCCTACCTGCTGCTGAAACCGTGGCTGCGCATCACGACGCTGAGCGTGCTGGGCATGCTGGGCATGGCGGTGGTGGCACTGCCATTGCCGGCGGGCATGAACTGGGGAACGTCGCAGGCCACCGCAGCGACCGGCGGTGCTGACGCCGCTGCCGGCGCTGCCGGTGCACTTGCGCCGGCCAGCAACGAGACACTCAATGCCTGGCTGGCGGCCTTCTACCAGCAGCAGTCGGGCCTGAAGACGGTGTTCCCGGCGCCGGCCAGCGCTGCGCCGTTCGACGTCATCATCCTCAACATCTGTTCGCTGGCATGGAGTGATCTGGACGAAGTCGGCATGCGCCAGAACACGCTGCTGGACCACATGGACCTGATCTTCGACGATTTCAACTCGGCCACCGCCTACAGCGGACCGGCGGCGATCCGCCTGCTGCGCGCCAGCTGCGGACAGACCTCGCACACCGCATTGTTCGACCCGGTGCCAGCCGAATGCCAGTTGTTCTCCAACCTGCAGCGCCTGGGTTTCCAGAGCGAGCTGGCGATGAACCACGATGGGCACTTCGACAACTTCATCGGCGAACTGAGCCAGTACGGTGGGTTGCAGGCACGGCCGATGGACATCAGCGCGTTTCCCCGGGCGCTGGTCGCGTTCGACAAGTCGCCGCTGCGCCGCGATGGTGACGTGCTGAACGCCTGGTGGAAGCAGCGCCAGGCCGAACAGGCGCAGCAGGTCGCGCTGTTCTACAACACGATCTCCCTGCACGACGGCAACCGCATCGTCGGCGCCGACGGTCGTGCCAACGCGGCGGACTACAAGGCCCGCGCGCAGATGGTGCTGGGTGACATGGCAGGCTTCGTCGAAGCGGTGGAGCGCAGTGGCCGTCGCGCCATGATCGTCGTGGTGCCCGAGCATGGCGCGGCGCTGCATGGCGACCGCATGCAGATTCCCGGCATGCGGGAGATTCCGAGCCCTTCGATCACCCATGTGCCGGTCGGCATCAAGCTGGTCGGGATGGGCACGCCGGCCAGCGGAGGGCCGCGTCATGTGCCCGAGCCCAGCAGCTATCTGGCCCTCTCCGAACTGGTGTCGCGGGTGTATGCGCTGAACGCGCAGTCGCCGCCGGGAGCGCGTGACTGGGACAGCCTGCTGCAGGGGCTGCCACGTACGCCCTCGGTGTCGGAGAACGAAGGCGCCAAGGTCATCGATTACGGTGGCAAGCCCTGGCTGCAGCTGCAGGGAAGCAAGGCCTGGAACCCGTACCCGGAGGACAAACGCTGATGGCCGACATCCTGGCCGTTGCCAGTACGCTTTCGGTGGAGGAGGACGACATCGATCTGCTGCGTCGCAGCCTGGGCATGCCCGGGTTGCCCTACGTGGACTTCTCGGCGCAGAACGAACGTGCCCGGGCACTGGCACGCTGGCCGTTGCTGGCCGAGCTGGAGCGGCAGCCATGAGCGTACTGCTGTCCCTGCAGGGCGTGCACGGCGGCACAGGCGTCACCACGGTGCTGGCCGCACTGGGACAGGCGCTGCATGCGCAGGGCCAGCGCGTGCTGCTGGTCGAGTGCAGTCCGGATCAGATGCTGGGCCTGCATGTCGGGTTGGCCGCGCGGGAGGCCGATGGCTGGGCGCGGGCGATGCTGGACGGCCGCGATTGGCGTGATGCGGCCTTCGCCTGCGCACCGGGCCTGGCAGTGCTGCCGTACGGCCGTGTCAGCGCGGCCGAAGCCCTGCAGATCGAGCAGGCGCTGAGTCTGGCACCCGACACCTGGAATGATCGCGTGCCAGTGCTGTCGGCGCAGTTCGACTGGCTGCTGTTCGACCTGCCGCAGCGGCTGCCGGCACACGCGGCGGCGGTCAACCGATATGCGCGCTGTACGCTGCCGTTGCGCCTGGCGTGCGTCGATCCGGCAAGCCACGTCTTCCTGCAGCGGCAGCACGACGATCCGCGCCGTCTGCTGGCCAACCGGTATGACCCGGCGGTTCCGGTGCAGCGCGATCTGATGCAGCTGTGGCTGCATGCGCACGCGTCGATGCTGGTGCCTCAGCCTCTGCACGAAGATGCGCGGGTGCCGGCCGCGTTGGCCAGCAAGCAGCCGCTGGGGCAGCATGCGGCCGATGCGCTGGCGGCTGCCGACGTCGCCGGCCTGGCATTGTGGTGCCTGGCCGAGGCGGCGCGGCGGCAGGATCGGGAGAGCGGGCGATGAAGGGCGCACGCATCCACTATCTGCACTGGAACCGGCTGCGTGAGCGCGTGTACGCCGCATGGCCACTGTGCGCGCTGCTGTGGTCGCTGCAGGCGCTGGGCTGGGCGCTGCTGAGGCTGGAAGGACCTGCGTGGCAGGCGCTGGCGCCGCGGCTGCGGCGTGCGTTCCCGCAGTTGCAGGGTGATCGCCGCTGGCGCCCCGGAGATCCACTGCGGCTGCTGATCCAGGCCGCATGGCTGTCGCTGGTGCGGCTGGTTCCGCATACCTCGCTGCGCCGCCAGCGCCTGGCCCAGGCCCGGCGCCAGCGCATCGCCGAGCTGCGCGGAGCGGCAGGACGCGGTCGCCTGCGCTACCTGCGGGCGATGCGTGATGCACCTGCCGATGTCGGCAACAGTCGCCTCGCGGCGTGGCTCGCACAGCGCCTGGAGCGCCTGCCACCGCGCGCGCGGCAGGCGCTGACCGCCGTCACCGGCTTGGCCACGCTGGGTCTGGCCGCGCTGTGCATCACCCAGCCCTTCAGCTACCTGGCGCAGTTCGTGTTCGTGCTGCTGCTTTGGGTCATCGCGCTGCTGGTACGGCGCATGCCCGGCCGCTATGCGACGCTGGTACTGGTGGTGCTGTCGATCACCGTGTCCTGCCGCTATCTCTGGTGGCGCTATACCGCCACCCTGAACTGGAGCAGCACCTTCGACCTGGTCTGCGGTCTGGTGCTGCTGGTGGCCGAGACGTATTCCTGGCTGGTGCTGATGCTGGGCTACGTACAGGTTGCCTGGCCGCTGCGACGGCGTCCGGCGCCCTTGCCGGCGGAAATCCGGCAGTGGCCCACGGTGGATGTGCTGATTCCCACCTACAACGAAGACCTGTCACTGGTGCGGCATACCGTCCATGCCGCCATGGGGCTGGACTGGCCGGCCGACAGACTTCGCATCCACCTTCTCGATGACGGCAAGCGCGAGGAGTTCCGTGCCTTCGCCGAGCAGACCGGCGTCAACTACATCACCCGCAGCGACAACCGGCACGCCAAGGCCGGCAACCTCAACCACGCCCTGACCCTGGTCGACGGTGAGCTGGTGGCGATCTTCGACAGCGATCACTTGCCGGTGCGCTCGTTCCTGCAGATCACCTGTGGTTGGTTCCTGCGCGATCCGAAGCTGGCGCTGGTGCAGACGCCGCACCATTTCTTCTCGGCCGATCCCTTCGAGCGCAACCTGCAGGTGTTCCGCAGTGATCCCAACGAGGGCGAGCTGTTCTACGGGCTGGTGCAGGACGGCAACGACCTGTGGAATGCCGCATTCTTCTGTGGTTCCTGCGCGGTGCTGCGGCGTGAGGCCATCGATGCCATCGGCGGCTTCGCCACCGAGACCGTCACCGAGGATGCGCATACCGCCCTGCGCCTGCATCGCCAGGGCTGGAACTCGGCCTACCTTCGCATTCCGCAGGCGGCCGGCCTGGCCACCGACAGCCTGGGCGCGCATGTCAACCAGCGCATCCGCTGGGCGCGCGGCATGGTGCAGATCTTCCGCATCGACAATCCACTGCTTGGCAAAGGCCTGAGCCTGTTCCAGCGCTTCTGCTACGCCAATGCGATGCTGCACTTCCTCGCGGGCATCCCGCGGCTGGTGTTCCTCACCGCGCCGCTGGCCTTCCTCCTGCTGCATGTCTACATCATCTACGCCCCCGCGCTGGCGATCCTGCTGTTTGTCGTTCCACACATGGCCCACGCCAGCCTGACCAACGCGCGCATCCAGGGCCGGTACCGCCGCCCGTTCTGGGGCGAGGTCTATGAAACCGTGCTGGCCTGGTACATCGCGCGGCCGACCACCGTGGCCCTGTTCAGTCCCGGCCGTGGCAAGTTCAATGTCACCGACAAGGGCGGCACGCAGGCGGGTGACCGCTTCGACTGGCGGGTGGCGCGCCCCTACCTGGTACTGGCGCTGCTGAACGTGCTGGGACTGTGCTTCGCCGTGTGGCGTTTTATCGAGGGGCCCGCCGATGAGCGCGGCACCGTGGTCGTGAGTTCGTTGTGGGTGCTGTACAACCTGCTGATCATCGGCGGCGCGCTGGCGGTGGCGGCGGAGGTACAGCAGGTGCGGCGCACCCACCGGGTCACCACGCGCCTGCCGATGGCGCTGCAGATACCCGATGGGCGTCGCCTGCGGGGCGTGCTGCAGGACTATTCCAACGATGGCGTCGGCCTGGAGTTGGGACTGGATCCGCAACTGGCCGAAGGCACGCGCGTACACCTGCTGCTCGGGCGTGGCCGGCGCGAGTTCGCCTTCCCGGCGCGGGTACAGCGCAGCGTCGGCCATCGCCTCGGCCTGCTGCTGCAGTTCGACAACGAGCGCCAGCGCGTGGAGTTCGCGCAATGCACATTCGCCCGCGCCGATGCGTGGCTGGACTGGCATGCCGGTTACCAGCCCAAGAGCCTGCCACGCAGCCTGTGGAGCGTGCTGGTGCTGGGCTGGAAAGGCTATCGGCGGATGGGCGACTTCACGCCGTTCGATCTCGACCGCCCGGTGCACTGGAGCGGTCGCCTGCTGCGCTGGCTGGCCAGTTTCGCACCACAACGTCCGCTTCCCTCCCACCCGGCTGACCCAGCCGCTGACCCAGGGCTTCGTCCATGAGCATCCCGACCTCTCTGCGCTGGCTGCTGCTGCCGTTGCTGGTACTGCCAGTGGTGCCCGGCAATGGCGCTCCAGCACCCGTGCCGGCGCCTGCCACCGGTTCAACGCCGGATGCCCCGGCCGCGCAGGTTGCGGTACCGACCCCGACCACAGCGGCATCGGTGCCCGCGCCGCGCGGCGAACCGGCCTCGCCCGATACCTGGGCCGGCAGCGCTTGGCCCTGGCAACGGCACAGCACCTTCGCACAGCTTGGCCGCCGCCAGGACACGCTGCTGTCCGGCGTCCGCAACAGCACCACGTTCGAATTCCAGGTGCGCCGCGATCGCCTCGCGCGCGAAGCGGAGCTGGATCTGAGCTTCACACCCTCGCCGTCGCTGTTGCCGACGCTGTCGCACCTGCGGGTCTATCTGAACGACGCGATGATGGGCGTGGTACCGATCAGCAACGACCAGCTGGGACGCCCCGTGCAGGCCAAGCTGCCGCTGGATGCGCGCCTGATCGCTGATTTCAATCAGGTCCGCCTGGAATTCGTCGGCCATTACACCGACATCTGCGAAGAACCCACGCACAGCTCGCTGTGGGTCAACCTCTCCAGCAACAGCACGTTGAGGCTGGGCGGCCAGCCGCTGGACATGCAGGATGATCTGGCCAATTTCCCGCTGCCCTTCTTCGATCCGCGCGACACCGCGCGGCTGGAACTGCCGGTGGTGTTTGCAGCGGCGCCCACGCTGTCGCAGCAGCGGGCTGCGGCGGTCATGGCGTCCTATTTCGGCAGCCTGGCGGGATGGTGGCGGCAGGCCCGTTTTCCGGTGAGCTTCGGCACCCTGCCCGAGCAGGGCCACGCGGTGGTGCTGGCGGTGAATGGCCGCTTCCCGCCGGTGATCGCCAACCACGCGCCTGTGCAGGGGCCGGTGATCGAGCTGATGGCCCTGCCCGAGGATCCGCAGCGCAAGCTGCTGCTGGTGCTGGGCCGCAACGACGATGACCTGCAGAAGGCCGTTTCGGCGATGGCGGCCGGCAATGTCCTGTTCCGCGGCCGCCAGGTCGCGATCGACGAAATGAAGCCGTTGGCGCCACGCAGGCCGTACGACGCGCCGAACTGGGTGCGTACCGATCGCGCGGTGCGCCTGGCCGAGCTGCTGGACTATCCGCAGCAGCTGCATGCCAACGGGGTATCGCCGCAGCCGATCACGGTCAATCTCAACCTGCCACCGGACCTGTTCATCTGGCGCAACCAGGGCATTCCACTGAACCTGCGTTACCGCTACACGCCGCCGTTTGGCAGTGATGAGTCGCGGCTGGGCGTGGCGATCAACGACCAGTTCATTTCAAGCTTCCCGCTGGTGCGCCGCACCGGCAAGCAGGGTGTGGCGGAAATCCGCCTGCCTGTGCTCGCTGGCGATGCCGGCGCCGACGATGGCCGCCTGTTGATTCCGGCGCTGAAGCTGGGTGACCGCAACCAGCTGAGGTTCGACTTCAACTTTGCCAGCGTGATGGGCAGTGCCCAGCGCGACCACTGCCAGACCGTGCTGCCGCCCAACCTGCAGGCGGCCATCGAGGAGGATTCGACCATCGACTTCTCCGGCTTCCATCACTACATGGGTCTGCCGGACCTGTCCGCGTTCGCGCTCAGCGGCTTCCCGTTCACACGCATGGCGGACCTGTCTGAAACCGTGGTGCTGGTGCCGCCGTCCGCCAGCGAGGCCCAGGTCAGCCTGCTGCTCAACCTGATCGGAGGCCTGGGCGTGCAGAGTGGGTACCCGGCCTACGGGTTGCGCCTGTCCGCGGACTGGAAACAGGCCAGTGCGCTGGATGCGGACCTGCTGGTCCTGGGCGCATTGCCGGAAGAGCTGCGCGGCAGCCAGCAGCTGTCACTGCTGATCGACGATCAACGCACGCGCCTGCTCAATGGCCAGTGGTCATCGCCGGAGCTGGCGGTGCAGCAGGCCCGTCGCGGCAGCCGCGCGGGCGATCCTGCGGTCACCCGCGTGGCGGTCACCGCACAGGCGCCCTTCGCGGCCATCGTCGGCCTGCAGTCGCCCCGCCATGCACAGCGCAGCATCGTCTCGCTGGCGGCCAGCCATCCGGCCGACTATCAGCTGCTCGATGATGCACTCAGCGACACCGGCAAGCGCGAAGCCATTGCGGGATCGGTGGCGATCCTGCGCAGTTCCGGCATCAACAGCCAGTTCGTGGGCGAACACTACTACGTGGGCGCGCTGCCGTGGTGGCTGCTGCTGTGGTACCACCTGGCCGATCATCCGGCATTGCTGGCCGTGCTGGCCACGCTGGTGGTGCTGATGGTCGCCTTCCTGCTCTGGCGTGCACTGCGCTGGGTCGCCGCGCGGCGCCTGGATGCGGGCAAGGAATGAGCCGGACCTCGCCGCCGCTGCTGATGGCGTCCCGGCTGGTGCTGCTGGGTCTGGCCGGGACCGGCGCATGCGCGGCACAGGCGCTGCCGCAAATGCCCGACGGCACTGCGGCCGAGCAGCGGCAGTGGTTGTTGCAGCAGGTACGCATCGGCGAGGCGACCGGGCGCCAGAGTCTGATCGAAGATGCGTTGGCCCGGCTGCGCATGCTGGCACCGGATGATCGTGGCACCCTGCTGGCGATCCTGGAGGTGCAGTTGTCGCAGCAGAAGGTGGAGGATGCGGCCGCGACGCTGCAACGATTGCGGCAGGTCGGTGCGGGCAGTCGCGAACTCGCCGCAGGTGATCGCCTCTGGCAGGCCTATCAGGGCGATCTGCAGCAGGAGCTGCAGCAGGCACGCCTGTTCGCAGCCGGTGGCCGCAGTGCCGATGCGCTGGCGATCTACCGCCGCCTGTTCAATGACGCGCCTCCGGGGTTGCAGCTGGGGCTGGAGTACTGGCGTCTGCGTGGCGCGCAGGCGGATGGCCGCGCGCTGGCGATCCGGGAGCTGACCGCATTGGACCAGGCGTATCCAGGCAACACCGGGCTGCTGCAGACGCTGTCGCAGCTGCTGTTCGCGGCGGGTCGCGACGATGAAGCGCTCGACGCGCTGCGGCGCATGGGCCGCAACCCCGACGCCCGCGGGCTGGCTGCCGATGCCGAGTGGGCGTACCTGCAGGACCAGCCCGCCGATGAGCGCGGCGTGCGTCGCCTGCAGGAGTTCATCACCCGCAATCCCACCTTCAATGACATCGCCCTGGTGCGCGAGCGCTATGCCGAGCAGCACAGGCAGGTCAGTGATCCGGCCTGGCGGGCGGGTCTGCGTGGCCAGCAACTGCTTGAACGCGGGCGCGATGCCGAGGCCGAACGTGCCTTCCAGCAGGCGTTGCGGGCGTATCCGCGCGAAGCCGCCTTCCTGGGCGGATTGGGCATGGCGCAGATGCGACAGGGCCGTCGCGCGTCGGCGATCGGCCTGTTCGAACGCGCGATCCAGGCCACGCCCGTCGGCGAGAGCAGCGACAAATGGCGCGACCTCATTGCCAGTACGCGCTACTGGCTGCTGCTGGACCAGGCCGATGCCGCACTCGGTGCCGGTCGGTTGGACGAGGCGGATGCGTTGTACGCGCAGGCGCGGCGGCAGCAGCCACGCGAGGTCAACGCACGGCTGGGGCAGGTGGATGTTGCCGTGGCCCGTGGCGACGACGCCTCGGCCGAACGCCAGCTGCAGGCCGCGAGGCGGATGGCGCCGAACGATGCCAACGTGATCCGCAGGTTGGTGCAGCTGTATGGGAGGACCGATCCGCAGCGTCTGGAGACCTTCATCGATGCGTTGCCGGCCGCGCAGCGCCGGTTGTACGCCGAGGATCTGCGTCAGCTGCGGATCAGTCGCCTGCGCGAACGACGTGAGCAGGCCCTGGCGGCCGGCGATGCGGGGGCCGCCCTTGCGCTCGGGCATGAGCTGCGCGTGGAGCTGCCCGCCGATGCGTGGCTCGCCCGTGCCCTGGCCGTTGAGCTGCAGGCCGCGGGTCGGCCTGCCGAGGCCGATGCGGTGGTCGCGGACATGGTGGCGCGCAATGACAGCGCTGAAGCACGCTACGCGCAGGCGTTGTATCTGTCCGGCACCGATCGCCTGCCGCAGGCACTGGCAGTGCTGGACGCGCTGCCGCTGGCGGAATGGGATGACGATATCCGCGCACTGTCCGCACGGCTGCGCCGGCAGCAGCTCATCGATCATCTCTGGTCGCTGCGTGCGCAGGGACGCGAGCCGGAAGCCATCGCTCTGCTGCAACAGCAACCGGCCAGTGCCGAGAACAACCTGCTGCTGGCCGACTGGGCGCGCCTGCGCGGCGACCACCCGCAGGCCCTGCAGTATTACCAGCGGGTACTTGCGGAGCAGCCGGACAACGTCGATGCACAGCTTGGCCAGGTGCAGGCCTGGATCGGTGCCGGCGATCTGGACAACGCGCGGCGGCAGATGCGGCTGTCGCCGCCGGTGGTCGCCGAAGATGCGCTCGGCCAGCAGCGCCAGCTGGCCGGCATCTGGACCGACCTGCACGAGGACGCCAAGGCATTGGCGATCCTGCGCGCGCTGCTGGCCCGCAGGGACGGTCCGGATCCACAGTCCTGGCGCGACGCAGCGCGACTGGTGCGCCGCGAGGATCCGCAGCAGGCGCTGGACATGTACGCGCAGGCGATGGCCGACAACGGCCTGCTGGCCGCAACGCAGGCACAGCCGCGCGACAACCGCGCGCTGACCCTGGCCAGCCGCGAGACCGCGGGGGACGACTGGCTGCGGCGCAGCCTGCGCAGCGACGTGGAAACGCTGTACCAGCAGGAAAATCCCACGCTGACGGTGATGCAGGATACCGGTCGTCGCAGCGACGGAACGCCCGGCATTTCCCGCCTCGGGCGCGACACCCGCATCGCGCATCTGGATGCGCCGTTTGCAGGCGGGCTCGGCTGGGCGCGCATCGAACAGGTGCACTTCGACGCAGGGCGGTTCCGCACCGGCGCCGACGGCACTTACGACGAGGATTTCGGCAGCTGCGACCTGTCGCTGCTGCGTGCCGACGGCTCCCGGCTGCAGGCCCCGGGATGTACCCGCTTCGTGCATCAGCGGCGCAGTTCCGGCGCAGGGTTCGCGGCCGGCTGGCGCACGCTGGACGATCGCTGGAATGTCGACCTTGGCCATACGCCGTCCCACTATGTGATCGGCAACTGGCTGGGAGGCATCACCGCCAATGGCGATCTGGGCCGTCTCGGCTGGGGGGCGACGCTGTCGCGGCGGCCGATGACCAACTCCCTGCTGTCACAGGCCGGTGCCTACGATCCTCGCAGCGGCATTGCCTGGGGTGGGGTGACCGCCAATGGCATCACCTTCAGCCTGGGCTTCGATGAGGGCGGACGCAATGGTGTCTGGTCGAACTGGAGCTGGCACCGGTTAACCGGTCACAACGTCGCGGACAACACGCGTGCGCGTGCGATGGTCGGCTGGTACCACAAGCTGATCCAGCGTACGGACATGCGCCTGGACGTCGGCACCACGGCCATGTACTGGCGTTACCAGAAGGATCTGGGCGGCTACTCCCTGGGCCAGGGCGGCTACTACAGCCCGCAGCGCTATGCCTCGTTGAGCCTGCCGGCCAGCTTTGCCTGGCGCAACGATCTGTGGTCGCTGCGGGTGGATGGGTCGGTCAGTGTGTCCAGCGCGCGCACGGCGTCGATCAGCCGCTTCCCGGACCAGGCGCTGATCGAGCGCGTGGTGGCACAGCTGGAGCCGCAGTACGGTGCTCTCGCGCTGGACGAGGCCGGCCTGTACACCGGCGACAGCCGCAGCACCGGCACCGGCTATCGGCTCTACGCGGCCGTGGAGCGGCGGCTGGGCGATCACATCGTCCTGGGCGCGGCGGGAACCCTGCAGCGCAGCCGTGACTTCTCGCCGAACACATTCCAGCTCTATCTGCGCTATACCTTCAAGCCCTGGCAGGGCAACCTGCCGCTGCCCGTGTCGCCGCTGGTGCCCTATGGCGAGTTCCGCTGACCCGCAACGCCGCCGACTGCTGCAGGCGACGGCCGCCTTGCCGTTGCTGGCCATGGGCGCAGGGCGTGCGCTCGCAGCGCCGCGCTGGCCGGCCTGGCAGGTGCTGCTGGACAGCAGCCTCAGCAACGACGGACGCATGATCGATCGCAGCCAGGACGACCAGCGCAGTACGTCGGAAGGGCAGTCGTATGCGTTGTTCTTCGCGCTGGTCGACAACGATCAGGCGCTGTTTGATCGCGTTCTGGGCTGGACCCAGGACAACCTGGCCGGGGGCGATATGCGGCAGCGGTTGCCGGCCTGGCTGTGGGGCCGCGATGACAAGGGCGGCTGGCGCGTACTGGACGACAATCCGGCGTCCGATTCCGATCTGTGGCTGGCCTACGCCCTGCTCGAAGCGGGGCGGCTCTGGCACCGTCCTGCGTTGCAGGCCATCGCCGGGGGCATGCTGGGGCAGGTGCGGGAAAGGGAAGTCGTGCAGCTGCCCGGTCTCGGCCCGATGCTGCTGCCGGGACCGCAGGGATTCATCGAAGGCGATGCGACCCGGGTCAATCCCAGCTATCTGCCGCTGCCGCTGCTGCGGCGCTTTGCCGCGGCCGATCGCAGTGGGCCCTGGGCGGAACTGGCGGACAACGCGACCACGCTGCTGGAGCAGACCAGCCCGCATGGCTATGCACCGGACTGGGCGGCGTGGCAGCAGGGACGCTTCGTGGTCGATCCGGTGAACGGAGCGGTGGGCGGCTACGACGCGATCCGCTGCTACACGTGGGCAGGCATGACGGCCCCGCGCGATCCGTTGTTCCGGCGGCAGCTGGCGGCGTTGTCCGGTCCGCTGCAGCGCCTGCGCAGCGGTGCGGCACTCTGGGAAAAGGTCGATACCCGCAGCGGGCAGGGGCAGGGCGAAGGCAACTATGGTTTCCGCGCGGCTGTACTGCCCTGTGTGCTGGCACAGCGCGAGCAGGGGCTGGCGAAGTCGCTGCTGGCCAGCCTGCCCAGCCCGGAACAGCAGCGTGCCGAGGCACCGGCCTACTATTCGCAGATGCTGGCCCTGTTCGGCCGGGGCTGGGCCGAGGGCCGCTGGCGTTTCGGCGTGGATGGCCAGCTGCGACCGGCATGGCGATGAGTACACCACCAGCCCGCCGTGACAGCGGGCCCCTGCCCTGATTACTCCAGCGCGAAGCGCAGCACGAACAGCACGGCCACCAGCCACACCGCCGGATGCACCTCGCGCCAGCGGCCAGTGCCGGCCTTCAGCGCGGCGTAGGCGATGAAGCCGAAAGCCAGTCCATTGGCGATGGAGTAGGTGAACGGCATCGCCAGCGCGCACAGGGCCGCCGGCACCGATTCGGTGAGGTCGCTCCAGTCCACTTCCACCAGCTCGCGCAGCATCAACCCGGCAACGAACAGCAGGGCCGGTGCGGTGGCGTAGCTTGGCACCATCGAGGCCAGCGGCGAGAACAGCAGGGCGGCCAGGAACAGCGCGGCGACCACCAGGGCGGTGAGGCCGGTACGGCCGCCCACCTGCACGCCCGAGGCGCTTTCGGCGAATGCCGTGGTGCTGCTGGTGCCCAGCATGGAGCCGGCGACGATTGCCGTGCTGTCGGCCAGCAGTGCACGGCCGAAACGCTTCTGCGCACCCGGCAGCTTCAGCAGGCCGGCGCGGCCGACCACCCCGTACAGCGTGCCGGTGGCATCGAACACCTCCACCAGCACGAACACCAGCACCACCTGCAGCAGTACCGCGATGGGGGCACCGCCGTCGTGGTGCAGCAGGCCCGGCAGGTCCAGCTGCAGGAAGGTCGGCGCCAGGCTTGGCGGCAGGGACACCAGTCCCTGGTACTGCACGTCGCCCAGCGCCCAGCCGGCCCCAGTGACCGCCAGGATGCCGATCAGGATCGCACCACGGATGCGGCGCGCCTCCAGCACGGCGATCAGCAGGAAGCCGGCCAGTGCCAGCAGCGGTGGGGCGGTGTTGAGCGGGCCCAGCGCCACCAGCGTGTCCTCGTTGCCGATGATCACCCCGGACTTCTGCAGGGCGATGATGGCCAGGAACAGGCCGATGCCGGCGACGATGGCTGAGCGCAGTGACGAAGGAATGCCGGATACCAGCCAGGCACGCACGCCGGTCAGCGACAGCACCAGGAACACCAGGCCGGAGATGAACACTGCCGCCAGCGCCTGCTGCCAGGGCAGGCCGGCGGCGCCGACCACGGTGAAGGCAAAGAACGCGTTCAGGCCCATGCCCGGAGCCATGCCGACCGGGAAATTGGCTGCCAGCGCCATCACCGTGGAGCCCAGCGCGGCCGCCAGGCAGGTGGCGACGAATACCGCGCCCGCATCCATGCCGGTGGTGCCGAGGATTTCGGGGTTGACGAAGACGATGTAGGACATCGTCAGGAAGGTGGTGACACCGGCCAGCAGCTCGGTGCGCACGGTGGTGCCGTGCTGCTGCAGCTGGAACAGGCGTTCGAACAGGGACATGGGGCTTCTCGTGAAGGTGTCTCCCAGCAAGCGGGCGACCCACAGAAGGAGAAAGGCCGCGCGAGCGCGGCCTTTCCTGTTGCGTTACTTCAGTGCCTTGAAGCGCAGGCGCTTCGGCGCAGCGTCATCGCCCATGCGGCGCTTCTTGTCTTCCTCGTACTCGCGGTAGTTGCCCTGGAAGAACTCCACGTGCGAGTCGCCTTCGAAAGCGATGATGTGCGTGGCGATGCGGTCCAGGAACCAGCGGTCGTGCGAGATCACGAAGGTGTTGCCCGGGAACTCCAGCAGCGCGTCTTCCAGCGCACGCAGCGTTTCGATGTCCAGGTCGTTGGACGGTTCGTCGAGCAGCAGCACGTTGCCACCCTGCAGCAGGGTCTTGGCCATGTGCAGGCGGCCACGCTCACCACCGGACAGCGAGCCGACCATCTTCTGCTGGTCCTGGCCCTTGAAGTTGAAGCGGCCGATGTAGGCGCGCGACTGGATCTCGATGCCGTTGATGTTGAGGATGTCCAGGCCACCGGCGATTTCCTGGAAGACGTTGTGGTTGCCTTCCAGCTTGTCGCGGCTCTGGTCCACGTAGGACAGCTGCACGGTCGGGCCGATCACGATCTCGCCCGAATCCGGCTTCTCCTGGCCGGTGATCATCTTGAACAGCGTCGACTTGCCGGCGCCGTTCGGGCCGATGATGCCGACGATCGCGCCCGGCGGAATCAGCATCGACAGGTTGTCGATCAGCAGGCGGTCGCCGAACTTCTTGGACACGTTCTTGAACTCCATCACCATGTTGCCCAGGCGCTCGCCCGGCGGGATGAAGATTTCGTTGGTCTCGTTGCGCTTCTGGTAATCCTGCGACTGCAGCTCTTCCAGGCGGGCCAGACGGGCCTTGCCCTTGGAACGGCCGCCCTTGGCGTTCTGGCGCGACCACTCCAGTTCCTTCTGGATCGCCTTCTGGCGGGCCTTTTCCTGGTTTTCTTCCTGCTTCAGGCGCTCATCCTTCTGCACCAGCCATTCGGTGTAGTTGCCCTTCCACGGAATGCCACGGCCGCGGTCCAGTTCCAGGATCCACTCGGCGGCGTTGTCCAGGAAGTAGCGATCGTGGGTAACGGCCACCACGGTGCCGGTGTAGCGCGCCAGGAACTGTTCCAGCCATTCCACCGACTCGGCGTCGAGGTGGTTGGTCGGTTCGTCCAGCAGCAGCATGTCCGGCTTCTGCAGCAGCAGGCGGCACAGCGCGACGCGGCGCTTTTCACCGCCGGACAGGTTGGCGATCTTGGCATCCCACGGCGGCAGGCGCAGCGCATCGGCAGCCACGTCCAGCTGGTTTTCCAGGGTGTGCGCGTCGCCGGCGGCCAGGATCGCCTCCAGGCGCTCCTGTTCCTTGGCCAGCGCGTCGAAGTCGGCGCCTTCCTCGGCGTAGGCGGCGTACACCGCCTCCAGCGCAGCCTGGGCCTGCAGCACTTCGCCCACGCCTTCCTCGACCGACTCGCGCACGGTCTTGTTCGGGTCCAGTTCCGGTTCCTGCGCCAGGTAGCCGACCTTGATGCCCGGCTGCGGGCGTGCCTCGCCCTCGAAATCGGTATCCACGCCGGCCATGATCTTCAGCACGGTCGACTTGCCGGCGCCGTTCAGGCCCAGCAGGCCGATCTTCGCGCCCGGGAAGAAGGACAGCGAGATGTCCTTGATGATCTGCCGCTTGGGCGGGACCACCTTGGACACGCGGTTCATGGTGTAGATGTATTGCGAGGACATGAGGTCTCCGTAGGCGCGACCCTGCGCCCGACCGTCACGGGAGGTTTCCCGGTGCGGCAGCGGGCACAGACTTGAATGGAATACCGCCAATTATAGCCGGAACCGGTTACCCGCCGCGCCACGGGGAGCCGGCCGGGCTGGCCGCGGCCTGAATCGCCGTCACAGTCCTGAAGCGGGAAGCGTTTCCAGCCGGAAACGGTTCAGATCCGGTGCGCAATATGGGGTCACCACCACCCAAGCAGAGGTCTGACATGCGCATCAATCGAGTAATGGCCGGAGCCGTGGCCTCTGTGCTGGCGCTCGGCGCGGTTGCCCCGGCATTTGCCGACGACGACCATCGCGGCCGCGGTCACGACCGCCGCGAGTGGCGGGAGGATCGTCGCGAGTGGCGACAGGACCGTCGTGACTGGGAGCGCGACCGCCGTGAGGCCCGGCGCGATTACCGGCAGGACCGCCGCGAGTGGCACCGTGACCATGACCGCTACTACCGCCCGGCACCGCCGCCGCGTGTGGTCTACCGCCCTGCCTACGGCCCCGGCTATGGCTGGAAGGTGGGGCACCGCTACCGCGACTACTATCGCGGCCCGATCTACGTGGTGAACGACTATCCGCGCTACCACCTGCGCCGTCCGCCGCATGGCCACCACTGGATCCGCGATGACCGCGGCAACATGCTGCTGGTGGCCATCGCCACCGGCGTGATCGCCCAGTACGTGCTCAGCAGCCGCTGAGGACCCCGCAACATCACTCGGAACCATACGGGGCCGGATTCCTTCGAGGGATCCGGCCCCGTCCGTTTCGGCCCCAGCCGGCCGGTGCGGGGCTACAATCAGGGGCTGAGCCGTACACCCCCTTTCCCTGCCTGCTGGAGTACCCGATGTTCCCGCGTGACGTCCGCATCGAATCCTACGATCCCGAACTGGCCAAGGCCATCGCCGCTGAGACCCAGCGCCAGGAAGACCATGTCGAGCTGATCGCCAGCGAGAACTACACCAGCCCGGCAGTGATGGAAGCGCAGGGCAGCCAGCTGACCAACAAGTACGCCGAAGGCTATCCGGGCAAGCGCTACTACGGTGGTTGCGAGTACGTGGACATCGCCGAGCAGCTGGCGATCGACCGCCTCAAGCAGCTGTTCGGCGCCGACTATGCGAACGTGCAGCCACACAGCGGCTCGCAGGCCAACCAGGCCGTGTACTTCGCGCTGCTGCAGCCGGGCGACACCATCCTCGGCATGAGCCTGGCCCACGGCGGCCACCTCACCCATGGCGCCAAGGTGAACGCCTCGGGCAAGCTGTTCAACGCCGTGCAGTACGGCGTGAACGACCAGGGCCTGATCGACTACGACGAAGTCGAGCGCCTGGCCCTGGAGCACAAGCCGAAGATGGTCGTGGCTGGCTTCTCGGCCTACTCGCAGGTGATCGACTGGGCACGCTTCCGCGCCATCGCCGACAAGGTCGGCGCCTACCTGTTCGTCGACATGGCCCATGTCGCCGGTCTGGTCGCCGCCGGCGTCTATCCGAGCCCGCTGGACCACGCCCACGTCGTCACCTCCACCACCCACAAGACCCTGCGCGGCCCGCGCGGCGGCATCATCGTCGCCAAGGGTGCCGATGAGGACCTGGTCAAGAAGCTGCAGTCGATCGTGTTCCCGGGTATCCAGGGCGGTCCGCTGATGCACGTCATCGCCGGCAAGGCGGTGGCCTTCAAGGAAGCGCTGGAACCGGCCTTCAAGACCTATCAGCAGCAGGTGGTGAAGAACGCCCAGGCGATGGCGAGCACGCTCATCGCGCGCGGCTACAAGATCGTCTCCGGCGGCACCCAGAACCACCTGATGCTGGTGGACATGATCGGCAAGGACGTGTCCGGCAAGGACGCGGAAGCGGCACTGGGCAAGGCGCACATCACCGTCAACAAGAACTCGGTGCCGAACGACCCGCGTTCGCCGTTCGTGACCTCGGGCCTGCGCCTGGGTACGCCGGCGGTGACCACCCGTGGCTACACCGAGCAGGACTGCGTGGATCTGGCCAACTGGATCGCCGATGTCCTCGATGCGCCGAACGATGACGCCGTGATCGCCCGCGTGCGCGATGCCGTCAGCGCGCAGTGCCGCAAGTACCCGGTCTACGGTTGATCGGCTGATGGGGTCGGATCCCGTCCCGCAGGGGAAGGGCTCCGACCCCGGCCCAGGGAGAGCAACGCGCATGGATGAGCGTATGGATGAACGTCTGCACAAGCGCCTGCACCTCGTGCAGGCCCTGCTGTTCGGGCTGCCAGGCGTGCTGCTGGGAGGCACCGTGGCCTTGGTGGGCGTGTATTCCGGCCTGATGCAGGAAACCCGCCTGCCGAGCCGGCTGCTGCTGGTGTGCTGGGGCACCGCCGGGGCGCTGGGCATTGTTGCCTGGTTGTACATCGGCGCCGGTTTCCTGCTGCAGGGCCGGTCTGGCCTGCAGGCAGTGGGCCGGGTGTGGTGGGCGTTGCTGGCGCTGGGCGCGCTGGCAGCAGTGCCCGCCGTCGTGCTGGGGCTGGTGGTCGGCCTGACCGAACGCATGGAGGGCTTCAGCCTGTTGCTGTTCGGCCCGCCGCTGTTGCTGCCCGCGGCGCATCTGGCCTGGCTGCGCTGGCGGCCTGCTCACCTTCCGGGCGCCTGACTTTTCAGGCAAGTCGCATGGTGGTGTAGGGATGGCATGTCCAGCCTCACGCATCAGGGTGTTTCTGAGTATCTGGGTGCATCTGGGACGGCTGCAGGGTTGCCCTTGACGAGGGACCGTACAGCACATGAAATTTGCCGGAAAGCCCCTTCTCAGGTACCTTTGCGACGCTGCCATGACCGTGGCATTAGGTTGTCCCCTGAGCCAGGCGTTCCATGTATTGCCCCTTCTGCCAACATGCCGATACCCGGGTCATCGACTCGCGCGTCTCTGAAGACGGCGCGACGATCCGCCGTCGGCGTGAGTGCGAGGCCTGCAACGAGCGCTTCAGCACCCTGGAAACCGTCGAACTGAAGCTGCCGGCCATCGTCAAGAGCGATGGCACCCGCGAGGCCTTCGACCAGCGCAAGGTACGCGCCGGCTTTGATCGCGCGCTGCAGAAGCGTGCCGTGCCGGAAGACAAGATCGAAGCGGCGGTGCGTGCGGTGGTCCATCAGTTGCGCCTCAGTGGCGAGCGTGAAGTGCCTTCGATCAAGGTGGGCGAGTTCGTGATGAACGAGCTGCGCAAGCTCGATCACGTGGGGTACGTGCGATTCGCTTCGGTCTACCGCAGCTTCGAGGATGTGGCCGATTTCCGCGAGGAAATCGAAAAACTCGAACGCGAGCTGCCGGCCAGCACCGAACAGCTGCAGCTGTTGGGCGATGTGATCGCCCTGGCCAAGAAGAAGAAGGGCTGACCGCCTCTGCCTGGTTGGGTGCCAACCCTGGTTGGCACTGATGGCGCATCCACTGGTGGGTGCCAACCTCGGTTGGCACCGATGGCCGCATTCACTGGTGGGTGCCAACCTTGGTTGGCACCGATGGCATGGATCAACACCGGCAGCGTTACCATGGCCAGATGACCACCCCATTCTCCGTACTCGACCATCTGCACATGGCCAGCGCGCTGCGCCTGGCCGAGCGCGCCGCCTACACCACCCGCCCCAATCCGATGGTCGGCTGCGTGATCGCCCATGGTGAACGTGTGGTCGGGCAGGGCTGGCACCAGCGTGCCGGTGGCCCGCATGCCGAAGTATTCGCGTTGCGCGAGGCCGGTGATGAGGCGCGCGGTGCCACTGCCTACGTCACCCTTGAGCCCTGCGCGCATTACGGGCGCACACCCCCCTGCGCACTGGCACTGATCGAGGCCGGTGTATCGCGTGTGGTCGCTGCGCTGCGTGATCCCTTCCCGCAGGTCGATGGCGGCGGATTCGACCTGCTGCGCGGCGCCGGCATCGAGGTCGCCGAAGGGCTGATGGCGGCGCAGGCACGCGAGCTCAACAAGGGCTTTCTGTCACGCGTGGAGCGCAATCGCCCGTGGCTGCGGGTGAAGCTGGCCGCCAGCCTGGACGGGCGTACGGCGATGGCCGACGGCACGTCCAAATGGATCACCGGAGCTGCGGCGCGCGAAGACGTGCAGCACTGGCGTGCACGCGCTGGCGCGATCCTGACCGGTGCCGATACCGTCCTGGCTGATGATCCGATGCTGACCGTGCGCCTGGCCGATGCCGAGGTGATGCCGCCACTGCGCGTCGTGCTCGATTCGCGCCTGCGTTCCCTGCAGTGCAGCCGCGTGCGCGAGGGTGGGGCACCGACGCTGTACCTGCATGATGCGGCGGTCAGTGCACCCGATGCAGCCGATGCCGAATTCGCCAGCGTGCCCAGTGCCGACGGCCGTCTCGATCTTGGCGCGATGCTGACGCTGCTGGCCGGGCGCGGCATCAACGAAGTGCATACCGAAGCCGGCGCTACGCTGGCCGGTGCGCTGCTGCGCGGCGGTTGGGTGGATGAGCTGCTGCTGTACCAGGCGCCCACCCTGCTGGGGGACCGCGCCCGCCCGCTGCTGGCCGGACTGGGCATCGAGGCGATGCAGCAGCAACGCCGGCTGCGCGTGGTCGAGCAATGCCAGGTAGGTGAGGACCTGCGCCTGCTGCTGCGGCCGTAGCATTGGCAGGCGGCGGACGAGACGGACGCGCGGTAGCCGGGGTGCTCAGTCGTGGAGCAGGCTTGGGAGAACATCCCCCGTGATACGCCGGTCCCATGCCTCGAACGGCAGCAATGTCAGCAGAATGGCCTGGTACAGCGGGTCTGAACGTGCCTCATGCACGTCGCCATGGCGATAGGAGGACCACCCCACCACATGGGTGCGATGCAATGCCGCCGGCGCACTGCGAAGGTGGACGGCGTAGGCGCTGAAGAACACATCGCTGTGCTGCGCCTGCCCGCCGGGCCCGGCCTGGCGCAATGCCCGGTAAAGCGCGAACGTGGGCGCCGGGTCGGGCAACGCGCAGGCGAGCATGAATCGACCAATCTCGGGACTGCCCAGCGGCAGGAACGCCTCGGCGCAGGTGGCCGTCGACAGTCGCGCCAGCAGTGCATCGGTGACATCCTGCATCACCGACGCCGAGGGCGGCACGATCTGCTGCTGCCGCAGCCAGGTGGGCAGATCATCGAGGCTGCGCTGCCAATCGATTCCGTTGCGAGGAACAGCGGCAGCGTCCCACAGGGCCAGCTGGTCGCGCGCAGCCGGATCGTGCTGGAGGACAACACGCGCCCGCAGCGTGTACTCCTGTTCCGGCGTGTGTGGCGCGGCAATGCACACGCCGGTGAACAGACAGGACAGAGCGGCGAGCAGGCGCATGTATGGGGCCGGGAAGGTGCTGCAGGATCGGCCCCGGCATCCTGTGAAGCAATGCAACAAGTTGCAAACGGGGTCATGCAGCGCATGTCCCCGCTGCGATGCCATCATCACGCGATCAGGTGCATTCGAGTGTCGTCGGGCGTGGCCCGGCGCTACCACTTAGCGGCTCAGGTGCATTCGTCGGTCCACATCATCTCGGCCAGCGGGCGCAGTGCCTTGCACTCCTGCGTCATCTCCTCGACCGACTGCACCTGCGCTTTGGCCTTCAGCTCTTCGGCCATCGCGTCCACGCCGCTGATCTGGTCGGGCGCGATCTTCGCCACGCAGGCGCGGTGCTGCTGCAGCAGCAGGTCGCAGCCCGGTATGCCGGTCACTTTCGGCGCGTTGGCCGCCTGCGCGTCCTGCATCCAGTCCTCGAACGGTGCCAGCGCACCGGCCACGGTGCCCACCAGGTCATCGAAGTTGCCGCTGTACCAGTAGCCGTTGTCCTTGGCCGGGTAGAGGGTGAAGGTGCCGCTGACCGGCACGCGTGCACCACTCTGCAGCGCCTGGGTGTAGGCGTCGGTGAACTGCTTGCGCGAGGCCGGGCTGGCATGGTCGGCCAGGCTGGCGGCGAACAGCGGGCGGACCTTGCCCAGGTCGGGCACCTGGCAGGTGTAGGTGATCCGCGCCAGCTTCTGGTCTTCAACGTATTCGTTGTCTTCGATCACGCTCTGGGTTGCGCGGCACTTCGAATCACGCAGCGCCTTGGCGTACAGCGCTTCGGTGGCCGCAGCGTCGACCTTGGCGCCGGTGCTGGCCAGTACCGTCTGCCAGGGTTCGGCCAATGCCTTGGCCAGCGCGCCCGGGTTCGGGGTCACGGCGTCCTGGCCCTCGAACGCCGGCTTCAGCGCGTCGTTGAGTGTGCGCGTGGCGGTCGCGTCGTCTTCCAGCAGTACGCGGGAATAGAGATCGAACGTCTGTTCGGGGCTCAGCTGCGTCGAGGCGGCGCTGGCGAACAGGGGAGCGCACAACAGTGCAGTGGCCAGCAGGGAGCGCAGGGGGGTCTTCATGACAGTGATTCCGGGTCCATAGGCGGGCAAGCCTAGCGCATTTTCCGCTGTTGCCGCAGGCAGAAGAACGGGCCACTTGCGGGGGCGTTCGACCGTACGACGAGGATCGGGGAACGCGCTTCAGGCGGGTGACCACGTGGTCATCGTCGTGGCAGCGTGTTGTCGAACGTGGCTGACCACTGATCACGGTAGGCGTCATGGATCGCCCTGCAGTATCTCATTGAAGATTCCCGACCCAGCATGTTCAGAAGCTCCGCCATGCTTTCATGAAGCGCTGCGCCCCGCTGGCGTGGGTCGTCCGGATAGTGGCGTGCTGCGAATTTCATCTGTGCGTCCAGCATGAGATCACACGCTGGAATGCCGGAGAATACAACGACGGACTCAGCATCGATCCGTTCGTCCCACTCCTTGAAGGGGAGCAATCGCTCAAACAGCGCGGGGGCAAGATCGTCCAAGGTGCCGCCCATCCATGGGCCAGGACTGCCGAGACGGTAGAACGCGGCTTCCGCCTGGTGGATGCGGTCGGGTGCGTCGCTGATAATCGCAGCGTACTGATCGAGGAAGGCCGCGAATCGCTCTTCATCCTTGTCCGGATGGAAATACCTGCGGTTCTCGCGGTAAACGTCAAAGGCCGCCGATACGTCCGGGAGCAGGCATTGATAGCGTACCTCGTGATGATCTGATGTGTCGCGTTTCACGGCCTCGATCCCAGTGATCTCGCAACGGATGCGCTGGATGCGTGCATGTATTGCCTCGGTTGCCGCCGCACTGAACACTTTGTCCAGACCTCCAAAGGCATACAGCCGGTACGTGCTGGATGCGATGTGATGGTGGTGGTCAGCGTCCGCCGTCTCCAGGCTGCGCCTGAGGATGTCCCGGGCTCGACCATCATTGTGGGCAATGACCTGGATATACGCATCAAACGTTGCTTCCAGTGAAAGCGCGGCGGGTTCTGCTGCGCGCGTGGCAAACGGTACGGACAGCAACAGGGCAAGGACAGGTTTCAGCACGGCATGGACAGGAACGCGTGAGGGGCCCAGAGGATCGGGCTTGCCGGCTCGGCAATCCATGCAACCTGTCCGAAAAAAAAACGGGCCCCTTGCGGGGCCCGTTCGATCGCACGACGAGGATCGGGCAATCAGAAGCTGGCGCGGACGCCGGCCGAGAACTGGGTGACATCGCGCTGGCCGGAGACTTCTCCCACCAGGCCCCAGGTCGGGGTGAAATTGATCTGGCCACCGACGGTGCCGACCCAGGTGCCCTTGAAGTCGTTGCCGCCATCCATGTAGCCGGCCTTGGCCCACGCTTCGGTCTTCGGCGAAGGCTTGCCACGCACGCCCATGGTGGCGCGGGCCAGGTTGGTGTGGTCCTTCAGGTGTTCGCGGCCGAACAGATCCGATTTCACGGTCAGCTCGGCGTTCTGGCGCACCCAGGCGATGTCGGCGGTGTAGTCCAGGCGGTCCGTCCACGGCATGTGGTAGCCGATGCCCAGCTCAGGCTGGTCCAGTTCGAACTTGGCCGACGCACCGGTGAAGTGGTAGCTCTTGCTGGTACGCGACCAGCTGCCGAACACGTGCACCTGCTCGGCCAGCGCGAACGAACCGCGCACGTAGCCGCCGTCAAGCTTCGGGTCGTTGAAATCGCTGTCGTCGGTCTTGACCTGGGTCCAGCCACCTTCGACGTAGGTGTAGCTCAGCCCTTCGGCGGCCGAGGCCAGCGGAGCGACGGCCAGCAGGCTGGCGATGATCAGGAGCTTGCGCATGGGAATTCCTGTGAATTGCAGTCCATTGGCGGGCGCGCCGGAGGCGCAGCCCGTGGCGACCTCATGTCGTCCGCGGCGAATTTTAATGAAAGTTTTACAAAATGCGAGAGACAGCCGTCACAGGCTGGGCAGGCTTGGGGTCAGATCCGTTTCCCGCCGGGAAACGGATCCGGCCCCGGGCGTCCCACCCCGTTCAGCCCGGGCTGGTACACTGACCACGCCGGTTCGCCGGTATACAAACGTCTTCAGGGCGGGGTGCAACTCCCCACCGGCGGTAGGTGCGCAAGCACGAGCCCGCGAGCGCCCCGGCCCACGGCCGGGGGTCAGCAGATCCGGTTCAAGGCCGGAGCCGACGGTCATAGTCCGGATGAAAGAAGACGGTGCCACAGGGCTCATGCCCTGCGCGTGCCTGTTTGCCTTGCGGCGTTTTTCGCTCACATCCTGCGGAGAACGTTACTTGTTTACTGGAATCATCGAAGGCGTCGGCCGTCTGGCCGCACGCGAGTCCATCGGCGGCGATGTCCGCTTCACCTTCAATGTCGGCAACCTGCCGTTCGACCACGTGCAGATGGGCGAGAGCATCGCCATCAACGGTGTCTGCCTGACGGTCATCGCATTCGACGCCAACAGCTTCCAAGCCGATGCCTCCACCGAAACGCTGGGCCTGACCACGCTGGGCCGACTCGAGCAGGGCGCGGTCATCAACCTCGAGCGTGCCATGCGCCCGACCGATCGTCTGGGTGGGCATCTGGTCAGCGGCCACGTTGATGGCCTGGGCCAGGTGCTGTCCATCCACGATGACGCGCGCGCCCAGCGCTGGCGCTTCGCCGCGCCGGCCTCGCTGCTGCGCTACATCGCCAAGAAAGGCTCGATCTGCGTGGACGGCGTCAGCCTCACCGTCAACGAAGTGGACGAGGAAGGCTTCGAGGTCGCGCTGATCCCGCATACCGTGGCCAACACCGCCTTCTCCGCCTCCGGCGTGGGCAGTGCGGTGAACCTGGAAATCGACCTGGTCGCCCGTTATGTCGAACGTCTTGTTGGCGGGCACCTGCAGGGAGATGCAGCATGAACTTCGCGTCGATCCCCGAGATCCTGGAAGACATCCGCCAGGGCCGCATGGTCGTCATCGTCGATGACGAGGACCGCGAGAACGAAGGCGACCTGATCATGGCTGCCGAGCTGGTCAAGGCCAGCGACATCAACTTCATGGTCACCCACGGCCGTGGCCTGGTGTGCCTGCCGTTGACCCGCACCCGCGCCGCCGACCTGGGCCTGGCGCCGATGGTGCAGGCCAACACCGCGCAGTTCCAGACCAATTTCACCGTCAGCATCGAAGCGGCCGAGGGCGTGACCACCGGCATCTCCGCCCATGACCGCGCGCATACCATCCGCACCGCGGTGAAACCCAACGCGCGGCCATCGGACCTGCACCAGCCCGGCCACATCTTCCCGCTGATCGCCCAGCCGGGCGGCGTGCTGACCCGCGCTGGCCACACCGAAGCGGGTGTGGACCTGGCCATGCTGGCCGGGCTGGAACCGGCCGGCGTGCTGGTGGAGATCCTCAACCCGGATGGCAGCATGGCGCGTCGCCCGGAGCTGGAAGTGTTCGCCCGCGAGCACGGCCTGAAGATGGGCTCCATCGCCGACCTGATCGCCTACCGCCTGGCCACCGAGAAGACTGTCGAACGCGTCGATGAGCGCGACATCGATACCGAGTTTGGCCCGTTCAGGCTGGTGACCTACCGCGACCGCATCGCCCACGACCTGCACTTCGCCCTGGTCCGCGGCACTCCCGACGCTGGCACGCCTACCCTGGTGCGCGTGCAGGTGGAGAATCCGCTGGCCGACCTGCTGCACTGGCGTCGTGACGATTTCGGCGTGGCCGCCACCGACGCGCTGCGTGCGATCGCCGCCGAAGGTGCCGGCGTGATGGTGGTGCTGTCGGCGCCGCGCGATGGCGAGGCGCTGCTCGCCCGCCTGCGCCAGCAGCCCGCACCGGTGGTGCCGGGCAAGGACAAGGATGTGGGCCAGTGGCGCCGCAATGGCGCCGGTGCGCAGATCCTGTCCGATCTGGGGCTGGGCAAGCTGCGCGTGCTGGGCACGCCGCGCCGGCAGATCGGCCTGGCCGGCTATGGCCTGGAAGTGGTGGAGACGGTGGCCCTGTAACGGTCGCCCCGTGGGGTCGGAGGCCGCGGTGCGGGATCCGACCCCGGTAGCGGCGGGCCCAGCCCCGCCGGGGGCCGGCCCCCCCCCCCCCCCCCCCCGGGCCCCCCACCCCAGAAAAAAACCAAAAAAAGACACCCCAC
>NZ_JBRRET010000025.1:0-59655 GCF_056760435.1 Stenotrophomonas sp. STEN008
TTTCTAGCCAGCCGGCCGCCCCGGGGCCACCCGGGCGTGGGGGCCGCGCCGGTGGCGGGGGCCCCCGCGGCCCCCCACCCCCCCCGGGCGGCCCCACGGCTCAGTCAATCGCCGGCCCGGCCCTTGGGCGCGGGTGCCGCCACGGCCACCGCCTGCAGCTTGCGCACCGCAGCTATCGGAATCGCTTCGGCCCGTCGCTGCTGCGGCCACCAGACGAACAGGAATGCGCTGCTGGAGCCCAGCAGGCGCGCGGTGCCAGGCAAGGGCGCCGCGTCGCCGTTCAACTGCAGGCGGATCACTTCCCCACGTCCCTCGTTGCGGATCTGCTGCCCCCGCACCTGCACGTAGTTGGCCGCGCCGATGGCCATGAAAGCGGCCACGGCCAGGGTCATCGCCGTCAGCGGCCGCAGACCTACGCCCTCCCAGCTGGTCAGTACCGAGCGCATGAGCACCGCCCGCCATGCCCAGTTGCGTGCGCGCAGTTGCTCGAGCTTGGCCGCATTGCGCATCCGTAGCGTGTCCGGCCAGCTCACCAGCAGCACCAGCAGCACGCCCGCAGCCAGCAGCAGTGCATAGGCCGGGTCACGGATGCCGGCCACCAGGAAATCGCTGGGCTGCAGGTAATCCAGAATCGACAGCTCGAATCCCCGGTAGAACCAGAAGCTGCACCACAGCCCCAGCAGCGACACCAGCAGATAGGCAGTGGTGAACAGCAGTGCCGGCTCACGGCGCATGCGGGACAGCGCCTGCATCACCGCCGAGTCATCATCACCACGGGTCAGCGGCAGCATCGACCAGTCGGTCGCTGCTTCCGGCTCCGGCGGCGCCGCAGCCACCTCGATGCCCTGCACCCGCGGCACATCGCCATAGGTCCCTTCCGGTTCCCTGTTGTCCATGCCCGCTCCCCTTTTCAGCGAGCATCGCCGAAAAAGGTGGCGCGCGGTAGACCACCGGCCTGCGGCATACTCCACGGTGCCGCAGGGCGCAGAGCGGAGGAAAGGGCCATGAAACGATGGACTGGCATGTGGGGGCTGCTGGCGTGGCTCTGCGCCGCGTCACCGGCCGTTTCCGGCAATGCGCGGGCTCCCGCCGCGCCAGCGGACGATGTGGGTACCGCGCAGGCCGTCGCACAGGCTGAAGCGCGTGGCCGGCAGATGTTCGAGCACGACCTGGCGGCCGAGCGCGCAACTGACGCCCTGCTCGAACAGGGCATGCGCGGCGACACCCGGGTAAGGGGCTGGATAACCGAACAGCGCGGCAGCCACTACGAAGTCAGCATGATCGGCGACGGCGCAGTGGTCCTGTATAGGGCCGCCACCGACGCGCAGGGAAGGATGACCGGCGCAACCGAGACTCTGGATGTTCCAGCGGCGCCAACGACCTACCAGGCCGGCGCTGCCGCCGCACGGGCGCTGGCGCTGAACAGCGCCTTCGACGCCTGCGCGCAGACCTACAACAGCGTGGTTCTTCCGGCGCCCGGTACGGCCGCCGATGCGTGGACGGTCTACCTGCTGCCCGCCACCACCGATCCTGCCGTAGTTCCGCTGGGCGGCACGCATCGTCTCGACATCGCCCACGGTCGGATCGTCTTCCGCCGCGCCTTCACCCACAGCTGCATCCAGCTGAAGCGTGCGCCACCCGGTGCGGCGATGTTCATCACCCATCTGCAGGACCCGACACCGACCGAGATCCATGTGTTCTGGAGCCTGTGGGCCCGCTCGCCGCTGTACGTCTCCACGGGTAAGGACGTGATCTGGAAGATCGAGGACGGCCGCATCCGCCGCATGCAGGACTGACCGGCCACCACGCGCGAACACGTGGCGGCCCGTGCCTTGAGGCGGCTGCCGACGGTCAGGCCGCGCGTGCTGCCACCGTGCGGACTGCACCGCTCTGCTCGATATGGAACACCGCGACCGACGCGGTCAGCGCATTGGCCTGCTCTTCCAGCGCGCGGCTGGCGGCAGTGGCTTCTTCCACCAGTGCGGCATTCTGCTGGGTCACCTGATCCATCTGCACCACCACCTGATTGACCTGTTCGATGCCGGCCGCCTGTTCCTTGCTCGCCGCAGCGATGTCACTCATCAGCTGGTTGGTGCGTGCGCTGGCCTGTGCCAAGCGGGCAATGGCCGCTTCCGACTCGACCGTGACCGCCAGACCGCTCTGCACCTTGCCTGCCGCCTCTTCGATGAGTTCCTTGATCTCCTTGGCGGCGATGCCCGCACGCTGCGCCAGCGTGCGCACTTCACTGGCGACCACGGCAAAGCCGCGGCCCTGCTCACCCGCGCGGGCAGCTTCCACCGCAGCGTTCAAGGCCAGGATGTTGGTCTGGAAGGCGATGCCATCGATGACCGTGGAGATTTCCGAGATGCGCGCCGAGGACTGATCGATCTCTCCCATCACAGATGCCATCTGTGCCATTGCCTGTTCGGTGGCCCGCACCGCCGCGCCGGCAGCGTGTGCCTCGCTGTCGGCCTGGCGGGCCAGCTCGGCATTCTGGCGGACGGTCGAGGTCAGTTCTTCCATCGATGCCGCCGCTTCTTCCAGGTTGGCGGCCTGCTGTTCGGTACGGCGCGACAGGTCGCTGTTGCCGGCGGCGAGCTCCTGCGCGGCAGTGTTGATGCTGTCGGCAGCGTCCTGGATGCCGCGCACGATGCCGGTCAGCTGGGCCGTGGTGGTGTTGGCATCGTCGCGCATGCGGGCGAACACGCCGTCGTAGTGACCGTCCATGCGCGCAGTGAGGTCGCCCCCGGAGATCGCGCGCAGCACATCGGAGACGTCGGCGATGCTGGCCTGCGAACTGGCCATCATGCCGTTGAGCTGCTCGACCATCGCCCTGAACTGATACTGGAACGCACTGGCATCCCCACGCACGCTGAAATCTCCGGCGCGCGCCGCGCGGACCAGGTCGTCAATCTGGGTGTTGACTGCCAGCAGGCTCTGTTTCACTGCGGCCAGGGTGCGGGTCAGCGTACCCTTCTCGCCGGGATAGTCCGGAAGGTCGCGGCTGAGGTCGCCGATGGCATAGCGCTGCATGACCTCGGCCATCAGCAGTTCCACCTGCACGTGTGATTCCACCAGGCTGTTGGTGGCCTGCACCATGCGCCCGAAATCGCCCGGAAACGCGCTGGCGTCCATGCGGTAGCGGATCGCACCCGCCTCGTGCTGCTCGGCCATGTGCATCTGCGCCCCGATGGCGGCCTGCACGCTCTGCCGCACGCTGGCCATCGCCTCGCCCAGCCGGGTCAGCTCGTCACGGCCGCCGAGGCGGAATTCCTGGTCCAGCTGGCCCTTGGACAGGCGCTCGGCCAGGTTCACCGCGCGTGCCAGCGGACCGGTCAGGCTGCGACCGATCATCACCGAGGCGGCAATGCCGACCAGCAGGGCCACGCCTCCCAGCACCAGCAACTGCAGCAGACTGCGTTCACCCAGGCGGATCGCCTCGGCGGCGGCCTCGCGGCTTTCCTTCTCTTCGAAGTCGACTCCCTCGGACAACGCCTTGTTCCAGCCGTTGGCCGCGTCCTGCACCGGCCCCAGGGTCAGTGCCACGGCAGCGGGGTAGTCGCCCTGCTCCATCAGTTCGCTGGTCTGCTTGTTGAGCGGGCGCGCAAGGGCGCGCTTGGCCGCGATGGTTTCAGCGATGGCCTTGCCCTCTGCATCGCCCGGCAGGGCCTGATAGGCGGACCAATCCGCCTCGTAGCGCTTGACCAGGTCGGCAATGCGCTTCTCGTCGCTGCCGCGCTCTTCGCCCTGGCGGATCAGCATTTCGCGGCGCACTACCATCATCTGGTTGTTGGCATCGAGCATCTGCGACAGCAGGCGTACCTTGGCCACACTGACGTCGACCACCTGCTGCATCGCGCGCTTCTGCACGACACTGGCGGTGGCGCCGGTGGCCACCACGGCCGCGACCAGCAGCAGCAACAGGCCAAAGCCCAGCCCAAGACGCCAGGCAACCCTGACATTCCTCAAGTAATCCATGGGTACATCCAAAACGGGGGGATGCGCCCGTATCGGCCGCGCCACCGGCAATCTTGATCGGCAACAAGCACGGGCGTCGGCAGCCGTTCACCTTGGTGAGGCTCCGCCCCGTACTTCTGCGACAAGGGCCTGAGCCACGCCGGGGCTGCCCTGCTCATGCCGGCATCAGGTTGCTTTCACGGAGGCTGCGCAGCCTCTGCGGGCAGGGTGGAGCTGCCATCTGCCGGAGATCTTCATGCCCGTGTACCGCCCCGCCCTGCTCGCCCTGTCCTTGCTGGTGTCGCCCGCCTTCGCGCAGGTACCGCCGCCGGCCCAGCTGCCGGAGCCCATTGCCGAGAAGGCCGGACCCGATACAGCAGCCCGCTCGCCGCTGCACGCCCAAGTGTTGCTGGATCGCGCCAATTTCTCCCCGGGCGAGATAGACGGTGAAGTCGGCAGCAACCAGCATCGGGCCGTGGCCGGCTTCCAGGCGGCACACGGCCTGACGGTGAGCGGAGAGCTGGACGACAGCACCTGGGAGGCTCTCCAGGCCGAGACGATCGCGCCGCTGGCCAACTACACGCTGACGGCCGAGGATGTTGCCGGTCCGTTCCAGTCCATTCCCAAGAAACCCGCCGCACAGGCAAAGCTGAAGTCGCTGGGTTACAGCAGCGTCGAGGAAGCGCTCGGTGAACGCTTCCACGCGTCCCCTGCCCTTCTGAAGTTGCTCAACCCCGGCGTCGATCTGGCCAAGGCCGGCAGCCGTATCCAGGTGCCCAACATCGCCCCCGCGGCATTGCCGAAGGCGGCGAAGATCGTGGTCGACAAGTCCGATTCCACTCTTCAGTTGCTGGATGCGCAGGGCAAGGTGATCGCACAGGTGCCGGTTTCGTCCGGCAGCCAGCACGATCCGCTGCCGATCGGTGAATGGAAGATTCTCGGCGTCCATCGCGACCCGCCGTTCCACTACAACCCCAAGCTGTTCTGGGATGCGCGCAAAGGCGAGAAGAAGGCCACGCTGCCGCCCGGTCCGAACAATCCGGTCGGCCGGGTCTGGATCGATCTGTCCAAACCCCACTATGGCCTGCACGGAACGCCGGTACCCGGGCATGTCGGCAAGACTGAATCGCATGGCTGCGTGCGCATGACCAACTGGGATGCACTGCGCGTGGCCGATGCGGTGGATACCTCTGTCCCCGTGGTGATGCAGGAGTGAACCGATGCGACTTTCGCAGTTCATCGTGCTGGGCGTGCTGGTGGGTGTGGGAATGGGCTTGTGGCTGCGCCGCGATGCGGGTGAGCCAGTAGCGGTTGCCCGGCCTGCAGCACCACCTGCGGTGGCTGCGGGGCCGGAGGTTGCGGCTGCGACGCCGCGTCTGGGCGCTGCGGCTCCCACGGCGGTGCCGCCGTCCAGCGCCACCGATGCGCCAAGCGGCCTGCTGCTGCCGGTGCAGGGCGTACTGCCTTCGCAGCTGCGCGATACCTTCACCGATGCCCGCAGCGAAGGGCGCGTGCATGATGCAATCGACATCATGGCCGACGCAGGAACTCCGGTGCTGGCAGTGGCCGATGGGACGGTGGAAAAGCTGTTCGACAGCAAGCGTGGGGGGCTGACGATCTACCAGTTCGAGCCGAGCGGGCACTGGTGCTACTACTACGCCCACCTGCAACGCTATGCCGATGGCCTGGCCGAAAAGCAGGTGATCAAGCGTGGCGAGGTGATTGGCTACGTAGGCAGCACCGGCAACGCCAGCGCCGAGGCCCCGCACCTGCATTTCGAAGTGCACGTGCTGGGGCCGGAGAAGCAGTGGTGGAAGGGGGAATCGATCAATCCGTACCCGCTGTTGCAGGCGGGAGGGTAGCGCGTGTGCCGCGTGGCAGAGCCAGTCGCAGTGATGCCCGATTTGGGCACGATCCTAGCCGTATTGGGTATCTGACAAGTACCCCGCCGGGCATGGCCCGGCGCTACCGGCGTCGCCACCGCCGCAGCGCGATGCTGGCGGTCGCCAGCCCGCCACCGGCAATCAGTAACAGCAGTGCCAGGGGCTGCCAGAAGAAGAACGGCCACAGACCTCCAGCACGGTCAGCCGCAGCCAGGAACGCCCGCGCGGACGTGCGTCGCCGCGCCCATAGCCGAAGTACGAGGCGGCAATTCCAGCGGACTCAACCGATTCCAGCGCGGGTGATGCCGGAGCCCGGCACGCCCGAACGCGCGCCAGCGCGGAAGTCAGTCTGAAGCGCGTGAACCCACCCGATACCTCGCCAGATGGCGAGGCCAGGCATCGCACATGCGGAAGGGCGTCAGGCCGGCCTGACTTCTCTGCAGACCGGCTCGGCAAGTTCGCGGCAGGCGAAGAACAGCCCTTCCACCCCACCTTCGTCCAGGTGCCTGCGCGGCGTCGCCGTGGTGGCGCAACGGTTGGCCGCATGCAGCATCTCCACCGCGGTGAGGATGCCCACGGCCGCACGGTCGATCCGCGCCAAGGACTGACGTCGTCCGTCGGACAGGTTCTCCTCCGGCCACAACATGCCATCGGAGCCCTCGCCATCACGGATGCGGGTGAGGCAGCCCTGGAACGTGCTGAGATCGTCGGCGGGATTGGCGTCGTCGTTGATGGGCTCAACAACATGGAACGGCGGGGTCTTGCGAGCGGTCATGGTGTCGGCTTCCGTGGCTGTACTTGACAGCGCCACCGCCGACAGATGAAACCGGCCCAAACTGAAGCGCCGCGACCCCACAGGGAGTCGCGGCGCTCTTTTTTCAATTGAACAGCGTTACCACCACGCCGGACATGGCCCGGCGCTACCTCAGGCGAACGGATCCTGCAGGACCATGGTGTGGTCGCGATCGGGGCCGGTCGAGACGATGCTGATCGGGCAGCCCGCCAGCTCCTCCAGCGAACGCAGGTAGGCGCGCGCGGCCGGCGGCAGGTCATCCCATTGGGTGATGCCGTGGGTGTTCTCGCTCCAGCCCGGGAACTCCAGGTACACCGGGGTGCACTCTTCCCAGCCCTGCGCGTCCAGCGGTGCGTACTCGGTACGCTTGCCGCGGTATTCGTAGGCGATGCAGACCTTCAGCTTCTCCATGCCGTCCAGCACGTCCAGCTTGGTGATGCACAAGCCGCTGATGCCGTTGATGGCCACGGCGCGCTTGAGCGCGACGATATCCATCCAGCCGCAGCGACGCGGACGGCCGGTCGAGGCGCCGTACTCGGCACCGCGGTCGCGGATGCCCTGGCCGATCTCATCGTCCAGTTCGGTCGGGAACGGACCGCCGCCGACGCGGGTGGCGTAGGCCTTGGCGATGCCCAGCACGTAGTCGATCGCATCGGCACCCACGCCGGCGCCGGCCAGTGCGCCGCCGACGGTGGTGTTGGAGCTGGTGACGTACGGATAGGTGCCGTGGTCGATGTCCAGCAGCGCGCCCTGCGCGCCTTCGAACAGCACGCGCTTACCCTGCTTGCGCAGGTCGTGCAGGATACCGGCGACGTCGGACTTCATCGGCTCGACGTACTCGCCGAAGGCAAGTGCCTCGTCGTAGGTCTTCTGGAAGTCGATCGCGTCGGTGTTGAGGTACTTGGTCAGCACGAAGTTGTGGTAATCCAGCGCGGTGCGCAGGAGTTCTTCCAGCTGCTTGGGGTAATGCAGGTCGGCGATGCGGATGCCGCGACGTGCCACCTTGTCTTCGTAGGCCGGGCCGATGCCACGCCCGGTGGTGCCGATCGCCTTGCCGCCGGCAGCGCGTTCGCGCGCCTGGTCTAGGGCGATGTGGTACGGCATGATCAGCGGCGCGGCCGGGGAGATCTTCAGGCGCGAACGCACTTCCACGCCGGAGGTTTCCAGCTCGGCGATTTCCTTCTGCAGCGCGGCCGGCGAGATCACCACGCCGTTGCCGATCAGGCACAGTGCGTCGTCGCGCAGGATGCCGGACGGGATCAGGTGCAGGACGGTCTTCTTGCCGTTGATGACCAGCGTGTGGCCGGCATTGTGGCCGCCCTGGAAGCGCACGACCGCGCCGATTTCCTCAGTGAGCAGATCGACGATCTTGCCCTTGCCTTCATCGCCCCACTGGGCACCCAACACTACGACAGACTGACCCATGACGGGCTCCTCGATTTGTTGCGGCCATCGGGGCCGCGGACGGGTAAACCGTGGCGGGGGTGCCCAGCGCGGTCATGGCGGCTCCAAACGGGGAGCGGCCGGCGATGGATGGCCCAGACACGGAAAAAGCCGAACGGGGGAGGCCCGTCCGGCTTTTGTGCATTATCCGGGTTTCCGGGGTCGGGTGCCACCTTTCCGACGGACGGCTTCACCCAGCGGTCAGGGGCCCGAAACGGGGTCAGATCCCTTTCCTGCGGAAAGGAATATGACCCGCTGCTAATGCCGTGCCCACCACAGCAGGCTCAGGCCGGCCAGCAGGATCAGGCCGCCAAAGCTGCGCAGGGCCGGTCCAGGCAGGTCCAGCAGGCGCTCGGCCATGCGCTTCCAGGCCAGCGGGGCCGCGAACAGGAACAGGCCTTCCAGCACCGCGACCAGGCACACGGCCGCGAACAGGTCTTTCATCGGGAACTCCAGAAATGGCACGGGGCCCGGCATCTGGCCGGGCCCCGTGGGTAGTGCGTGCGACCTCAGCGATCGCTCTTGAGGTACTGCAGGAACGGGTCGTTCTTGTCGAGCACGATCACGCCGTTGCCATCGGTCATGGAGCCACGGTAGGCCTCCAGGCTGCGGTAGAAGGCGTAGAACGCCGGATCGGCAGAACCGGCCTTGCCATAGATGCGCGCGGCATCGGCATCACCTTCACCGCGCAGGCGCTGGGCATCACGCTCGGCTTCGGCGATCAGCACGGTGCTGTCGCGGTCGGCCTGGGCGCGGATCGTCAGCGACTGCTCCTCGCCTTCGGCGCGCAGCTTGGCGGCCTCCTGCTTGCGCTGGGCGCGCATGCGCTCATACACGTCGTTGATGACCTGGCTGTCGGTCGGCAGATCGACCTGCTTGATGCGCAGATCGATCATCTGCATGCCCAGCCCCGCCACCGCCTCGTTGATGCCCTTCAGCTGCTCGGCGATCAGCTCGCTGCGGTCGCCGGACACCAACTGCTGCAGGGTGCGCGAGTTGATCTGGTTGCGCAGCGAGTCGGTGATGATCGGTGCCAGGCGGGCATTGGCGATGCGCGGATCGCCGCCGGTGGCACGGAAGTAGTCACCCACGTTGGAGATGTAGCCGATCGCGAAGAAGTCGACGCTGACGTCCTTCTGCTCGGCGGTGAAGTAACGCGCAGGGGCAGTATCAAGCACCTGGAAGCGGCGGTCGAAGACCTTCACCGTTTCCACGATCGGCAGCTTGAAGTGCAGGCCCGGCTTGATGTCCGAGCGCACTACCTTGCCCAGGTTCAGGACCATGGCGGTCTGGTCCTCGCGGACCACGTACACCGAGCCCAGCAGGCCCAGCACCACCGCCACGATCACGGCGATCCAGATTGGACTCTTCATCGGCTGCCCTCCTCACGGCCGCTCGGTCGCCCGGTCGGGCGGCCCGTGGGCCGGCCCGGATCACGGGAAGGTTCCGCCGCCGTGGTACCCGGCAACGAAGGCATCACCACGTCCGGATTCGGCACGCCGGCGGCCGACGTCGCAGGACGGGTATCGCCGGTCATCGGCACGTAGATCAGCTGGCGGCCATCGCCACCGATCACCTTGCGGTTCTCGCTCAGCACCTGCTGCACCGTTTCCAGCCACAGGCGCTTGCGGGTCACGTCCGGCGCATCCTTGTACTGGGCCTGCAGCAGGCTGAAGCGCTGTGCATCACCCTCGGCCTTGGACACCACGGCCTGCTTGTAGCCTTCGGCGGTGGTACGGGCGCGCGAGGCCTGGCCTCGTGCTTCCGGCACGACCTTGGCGGCGTAGGCCTGGGCTTCGTTGATCAGGCGTTCCTTGACCTGCTGCGCACCGTTGACCTCGTCGAAGGCCGGCTTCACTTCCTCCGGCGGACGGGCGTCCTGCAGGGTCAGGCCGGTCACGGTCAGGCCGGTCTTGAACGCGCGCAGCAGCGCCTGCAGGCGCTCCTCGGCAGCCACGGCCAGCGGGCCACGGTTGTTCAGCACGGCGTTGAGATCGGCACGGCCGACTTCCTCGCGCACGGCACTCTGGGCCGACTGTTCCAGCACCTGGTTGGCATCGACCGTGCCGAACAGGTACTGCTGCGGATCATCGATGCGGTACTGGACGTTCAACGACACGTTGACGATGTTCTCATCGCGGGTCAGCACCGGAACCTGGATCGAGAAGGTCTTGATCTCGGTCGCGTTGACCTTGGTGACCGACTCGATCGGCCACGGCAGCTTGAAGTTCGGTCCGGGCTGCAGGATGCGCGAGAACTGGCCGAAGCGCAGCACCACGCCACGCTGCTGCTCGCCGATCAGCTGGAAGCTGGAGAACAGCACCAGCAGCACCAGGGCTGCCACCACCCAGCGGACGATGCCGCCATCGAACAGATCCTTCAACGGCCCGGGCAGCCCGCCCCAGCCACCACCATTGCCACCGCCGCGCGACCCGAACGGCCCGCGTCGATTGTCCTCGGGGCCTTGTCCGCCCTTGTTGCCGCCGGGTGTATTCCAGGCCATGCACGCTCCATCAAGATATGGGCTGCGGCGCGGGCCCTTCCCGCGGCGCCAGCCGTGAACCATCACCGATCATACAAGATGGGGCGGATCGGCAGGATCGAAAGGGGGCGAACGGGGTAAGGTGGCGTTTTCCTCGAAGTCAGGCACGCCGATGGTCCCCACCACCCCGTTCACCGCCTTCCGCATCGAAAGCGACGACGCCGGCTACCGCAGCGGACTGACCCGGCTGGGGGTCGACGACCTCAACCCCGGGCAGGTGCTGGTCCGCGCCCGGTGGTCCTCGGTCAATTACAAGGACGCCCTGGCCGGCACCGGCAAGGGCCGGATCCTGCGCCGCTTCCCGCTGGTGGGCGGCATCGATGTGGCCGGCACGGTCGTGGCCTCCACCGACCCCGCCTGGCGCGAGGGCGACGCCGTGCTGGCCACCGGCTGCGGCCTGAGCGAAACCCGCGACGGCGGCTACAGCCAGTACGTGCGGCTGGAGTCGAGTGCGGTGATCGCGCAGCCGCCCGGGCTCAGCCCGCGCGAGGCGATGGTGCTGGGCACGGCCGGTTTCACTGCCGCGTTGGCGCTGCTGCGCCTGCAGGACAATCGGCAGACCCCGGATCTGGGCCCGCTGGCGGTGACCGGCGCCAGCGGTGGCGTGGGTGCCCTGGCGCTGTCGATCTTCAGCCGCGCCGGCTATACCGTGCACGCCATCAGCGGCAAGCCGGAGCAGGCCCGCTTCCTGCGCGACATCGGCGCCAGCGAGGTTCTGCCACGCGAGGCGTTGGCCGATACCGGCCCGTTGCAGACCGGGCGCTTCGGCGGGGGCCTGGACAATGCCGGCGGCGACATGCTGGCCAGCCTGCTGGCGCAGACCGTGCCCTACGGCAGCGTGGTCAGCGCAGGCCTCGCCGCCAGCCCGAAGCTGGACATGACGGTGATGCCCTTCATCCTGCGTGGCGTATCGCTGTTGGGCGTTTCTTCGGCCAACGCGCCACGCGCCCTGCGCGAAACCGTCTGGGCGCGCTTGGGCGACGACTGGAAGCCGCAGCATCTGCAGCAGATCTGTACGGCGGAAGTCGGCCTGGAGGCGCTGCCGGCGGTGTTCGAGCGCATGCTGGCCGGCGGCTCGCTGGGACGCACGGTGGTACGGATCGACTGAACGTTGCAGGCAGGCGACGGACGGCAGGCGCCGCCCTCCCGCCGGTAATCCGCCCGCACTACACTGCGGGCATTACCTGGGGAACAACATGGCACGCATTCTGATCGTCGACGACTCACCGTCGCAGCTGTTGGGGATACAGCGCATCGTCGAGAAGCTCGGGCACCAGATCCTGACCGCCACCGATGGCGCCGCCGGGGTGGAAGCCGCCCGTGCCGAGCTGCCCGATCTGGTGCTGATGGACGTGGTCATGCCCAACCTCAACGGTTTCCAGGCGACCCGCACCCTCGCCCGCGACGAGGCGACCCGGCACATCCCGGTGATCCTGGTGACCACCAAGGACCAGGACACCGACCGTATGTGGGGCATGCGCCAGGGCGCCAAGGCCTACATCACCAAACCGTTCTCGGAAGATGAGCTGTCCGAGGTGCTGGAGCGGGTGTTCGCCGGGCAGGGCTGAAGCCGCAGCATGCGCGGGTAGGGGGGGGGGGGGGGGGGGGGCGGGCCGGGGCGGGGGGGGGGGGGGGGGGGGGGGGGGCGGGGGGGGGGGGGGGGGGCGGGGGGGCGGGGGGGCCCCCCCCGCCCCGCTACCCCTGGGTTGATTCACCGAGGGTGCTGCACAGGGCGTCAGATTGATTCGCCGAAGGCCTTGGCCAGGTTGCGGTATGCCTTCTTCTGCGCTTCGTCGGTGGCGGCCGGGGCAATGATCTCCAGCTCGACGATCTGATCGCCATCGGGATTGCCCGGCAGGCCGCGGCCGCGCAGGCGAAGCTTGCGACCGGCTTCGGAATCGGCCGGAATCTTCAGCTCCACCGCGCCGCCCAGCGTGGGCACGCTGATGCTGGTGCCCAGCGCCGCCTGCCAGGGCGTGACCTGCAGCGAATACAGGATGTTGCGGCCATCGACCTCGAACTGCGGGTGTGCGGCGTACTCCACCTCCAGCAGCAGGTTGCCACCGTGGTTGCCCTGCCCCGCCAGACGGATCACCTGGCCGGGACGGATGCCCTTGGGCACGCGCACATCCAGCTGCCTGCCGTTGACGGTGATGCGCAGGCTGTCGCCGTTGTAGGCGGCCTCCAGCGGCACCGACAGCTTGGCGCGGGTATCGCGGTTGGGTGCATGCCCCTGGCTGCTGAATCCCGGGCCCGGTCCCTGGCCACCGCGCTGGCGGGCGAACAGGCTCTCGAAGAAGTCGCTGAAGCCGCCATTGGGGCCACCACCGCCGAACACTTCCTCGAAATTGAAGCCACCGCCACCGTAGTTCGGCGGCACATTGAATTCCTCGCCCGGCCGGTAGCCCTGCGCGCGCAGCTGGTCATAGGCCGCGCGCTTTTCCGGATCGCGCAGCGCCTCATAGGCTTCATTGACCGCCTTGAACCTGTCTTCGGCCCCGGCCTCCTTGCTGACGTCCGGGTGGTACTTGCGTGCCAGCCGGCGGTATGCGGTCTTGATCTCCGCATCACCCGCACTCGGTTCCACCCCCAGGGTGGCGTAATAATCCTTGAATTCCATCCAGCTACCTCGATTCGCTTCGGCCGCGCCGGTGGCGCCGCCCCGGGTTCATTCTACGCGCCGGCGATGCTACGCCGCCCCTCGTGCGGCCCCGGTGAGGCCGACTGATCCTGCGCAATGCGCCTGCCATCGGCCTGCGCCACGCTGTGGCTGGAACCCTGGCGCGTGCCCCCTGAAGATGGGGCCTGCACGCGGGGTTTCCAATGTCTTGACGCCCCTGTCCCATCCCGCCCACTAGCCTGCCCCAGCAAGGAGTCCATCATGACCATCCATGTCGGCGACCGCATTCCGGAAGTGACCCTCAAGCGCATCCGCGAGGGCATCGAGACGCTCGATACGCACTCGCTGTTCGACGCCCGCAAAGTGGTGCTGTTCGCCGTGCCCGGCGCCTTCACCCCCACTTGCTCCGCCCGCCACCTGCCCGGCTTCGTCGAGAAGTTCGAGGCGTTCCGCCAGCGCGGCATCGAGGTCTACTGCATGGCGGTCAACGATCCGTTCGTGATGAAGGCCTGGGCCGCTGACCAGCACGTACCCGAGGGCCTGCTGATGCTGTCCGACGGCAATGCCGAACTGACCCGCGCGCTGGGCCTGGAACTGGATGCCAGTGCTTCGGGCATGGGCATCCGCTCGCGCCGGTTTGCCCTGTACGTGGACGACGGCGTCGTCCGCGCGGCCTGGATCGAGCAGCCCGGGCAGTTCGAAGTGTCCTCGGCCGAGTACGTGCTGGAGCACCTGCCCACCTGATCTTCCACCGCAAGAGGAAACGGCCAGCCATGTCCAATACGCCAGCCAACGCCAACACGTCTGCCCACCCGCTTCCCGGCATCAGCGACCGCAAGGTCCTGCGCGAACGCGCGCGGCGCAATCTTGAAGATGGCGCGATCACCGAAAGCTACAGTGCCGACCGCAAGGCCGTGATCAAGCTGCTCAACGACGCCCTCGCCACCGAGTATGTCTGCGTGCTGCGCTACTACCGGCATTACTTCACCGCCAAGGGGATGCTGGCCGATGCGGTCAAGGCCGAGTTCCTTGAGCATGCGCAGCAGGAACAGGCGCATGCTGGCAAGCTGGCCGAACGCATCGTCCAGCTCGGCGGCGAGCCGGACCTCAATCCGGACACGCTGAGCGCGCGTTCGCATGCCGAGTACAAGGAGGGCAGCGACCTGCGTGACATGGTCCGCGAGAATCTGGTCGCCGAACGCATCGCCATCGACAGCTACCGCGAGATGATCGACTTCATCGGTGATCGCGACACGACCACCAAGCGCATCCTCGAGGAGATCCTGGCGCAGGAGGAAGAACACGCCGATGAGTTCGCCGACCTGCTGGACGGGTGGATCGGGGAATAGCGCTGCACGTATCGGATATCGCGTGCCGGCCGGGGCCGGCACCTACCGGAGGACGTTGAAACGCACCTGCGTCCATGCGCCATCGGCGGCCAGTGCGGTCAGCGTATGGGCGCCCGGCTCGGCGAACTCGCGCTGCATCAGCTGAGATCCCCGGGTCTGTGCGATCCAGCGGCCATCCAGCAGCCAGTCCACTGCCTGCTCGCTGCCCAGCGCGCGCAGCTGCAGGCGCACGCCGTGTTCGGCATTGGGCGCGCGCGCCAGCGTGGCCCCGTCATTCAGACCGTCCACGTGCAGCGCCACGCTGGCCTCACGGCCATCGTCGCGGCAGTCCGGTGACAGCGCCGGCAGCTGCGACAGCTCCCGGGTCGCCTTCGGCAGCCACGGCGACAGCAGCGCCGGCCAACGGGCGATTTCGCGCGCCACCTCCTCATGAGGCAGACGACAATCGGCCGAGACGCGCAGACCGGTGCGTGCATCTGCCAGGTAGCGCTGACGGCCCGGTTGCCAACGCCGGGCTTCGCGCTCGGGGAACGTGAGCGGTACGGCGCCGTCGAGCAGGTACGCCGGCATCCGCCGCTGGCACACGGCCGGCGGCAATCCTTCGGCGCGTTCACCGGTCGGCCAGCAGATGTCGCCCTGGCTGACGCTGGCCGGCATCGGTGCCGCCGCCGAATCGCCACGCTGGCGCGGCAGACTGTCGACCACCTCGAACATCAGCGGCAGCGCGGTGACCGCGCCGTACTGGCCCGGCAGGGGCGTGCCGTCGGGCCGCCCCACCCATACGCCCACGGTGTAATGCCGCGTGCTGCCGATGGCCCAGGCATCGCGGTAGCCGTAACTGGTCCCGGTCTTCCAGGCAACGCGGGGGCGCCCTCCCACATCGAAGGTGCCCACGCCATACCCCGGACGCGGGTTCGACTCCAGCATCTCGCGTACGATCCAGCTCGCCCCCGGCGACGCCAGCCGCCGCTCGATCATCGGCTCGTCATCGGTGTAGCGCACGCGGCCGGCGATACCGTTGCGGTTCAGTGCGGCGAATGCCCCGACCAGATCTTCCAGCCTCGCGCCGGTGCCACCGAGTATCAGCGAGAGATTGGGGGGGCTGCCCGCGGGAAAACGCAGCTGGATGCCGGCGTGTGACAGGCGCGCGGCAAAGCGCGCGGCGCCGACCCGCTGCAGCAGGTCCACCGAGGGTACGTTGAGCGACAGACGCAACGCACTGGAGGCGCCGATCGGGCCATTGAACGCCATGTCGAAGTTGCCCGGACGGTAGCTGCCGAAGCTCTGCGGCGCGTCCACCAGCAGGCTCTCCGAGTGGATCAGGCCGTCATCCAGCGCCATCGCGTACAGGAACGGCTTGAGGGTCGAACCCGGCGAGCGCCAGGCCTGCACCATGTCGACGTGGCCCAGGCGCTGGCGGTCGCCGAAGGACAGCGTTCCCACGTAGGCGCGCGCCTGCAGGGTCTGGTTGTCGACCACCAGCAATGCCGCCGACGTCCGCTCCGGCAGGCTCGAGAAATAGCTGGCCACGCGCTCTTCCAGTGTGCGCTGCAGGCCGATGTCGATGCTGCTCCGGATGCGCGCCTGGCCGGGGTGTGCCGCATGCAGCCGCTGCGCCAGCAATGCCGCATGCAGCGGCGGTCGCAGCGACCGCGCCACCACGTTCTCGATGCGTGCATCCTCCACCTCATCCGGTGTCCACGCCCCCCGTTCGGCCATGCGTGCCAGCACCTTGTCACGTGCCTTCTGCGCCGCTTCCGGATGGCGGTCCGGGCGCAGGCGGCTGGGTGCCTGTGGCAGCACCGCCAGCAACGCGGCCTCGGCATGTGACAGCTGCGCGGCCGGCTTGCCCAGGTAGGCCCAGCTGGCAGCCTCCACGCCCTCGATGGTGCCGCCGTAGGGCGCACGCTCCAGATACAGGGCCAGGATCTCCCGCTTGGAAAGATGCACTTCCAGCTGCAGGGCCCGCAGCACCTGCTTGAGCTTGCCCCACGGGGTACGCGAATGCGGGTCGAGGATGCGTGCCACCTGCATGGTCAGGGTCGAGCCACCGGAAACGATGCGGCCGCCGCGCAGCAGCTGGCCGCCGGCACGCAGGATCGCCAGCGGGTTGATGCCCGGATGGCGCCAGAACCAGCGGTCCTCGTAGGTCAACAACGCCTGCAGGTACAACGGCGAGACGCTGTCGATCGAGGCCGGATAGCGCCACACGCCCTCGGCATCGGCGAACGCACGCAGTGGCGTGCCGTCGGCAGCCACCACCAGGGTGCTGGTGTCGCGCTGTTTCGGCAGTGGCGGCGGGAAAACGACGTCCAGTACCAGCAGCAGCGTCAGCAGACCCGCCGTTCCCCAGCGCAGCCACGGCCACAGCGGCCGCAGCCGGCGGCGCAGGTCCGCCCGCCGGGTCGTCATCGCGTTCTTCATTGCAGGTTGCCAGCAGGACGGGCCGCGCCGTCGCGGCCCGTCCGCGCGGTCACGGCTGCACCACCGTGATCGTGGTCGGGTTGCTGCGGCCGACGCCACGCAGCTGCGGCCGGTACATGTCTTCCACCAGCGGCGGCGGCACCGAGTAGGTGCCCGGGGTCACCGCACGCACCAGGTAGAACACATTGGCCTTTCCGCCGCGCGAGAGCTTGAGCGCTGCCACGTAGCGGTCGTCGCGGAACTCCTCATGCTTGGTATCGGCCGCGTCACCGCGGTCGCTGATGGTGATGCCATCGACGACCACGTCCGCCCACTGCTTCGCATCGCCCAGGTTGAAGTTCTCGATCTCCAGGCCGGCCGGCAGCAGGTCGGTCAGCAGCGCATCCGGCATGGTGGTGTCGGCACTGACGGTGACCCGCACGATCAACGCTTCGCCTTCCTTCAGCGGGCGCGGCGACCACGGCTTGCCGTCGGTACCGAAGTAGCTGCGCTCGACACCGATCACACCGTTGTCCGGCGCGGGCGCACTGCGCGGGATGCCGGCCACATCGATGCTGGCGAACATCGGCGGCTGGCCCTGCGGAGTGAAGCGCACTCCGCTGGCCAGTTCGCTGGCGCTGAAGGTGCGCCCGAACAGCTTGCGCTCGCCGATCGATTCACTGTTGCCACCGATGACCAGCTCGCCGGCCACCAGCGCCTTCTGGTTGGCCGCCAGCGCCTTGCCGAGACGGGCGATGGCGACCTGCTCCTGCGTGCTCAGCCACATCCAGCCGGCGTTGCGGCGCGCATCCAGGCCGCGGCCGAGATCGACCGCACGCGCATCCCATGCCGGCTTCGCCAGCTTGTTCTCGTGGGTCAGCGCGATCATCAGCGCATCATCACGGATCGCGCTGCCGTAGTCGCCGAAGTACGACGGGCGCTCGCTGCTGGACTTGGCGAAGGCAGCTTCCAACGCGGCCTGGCCACGCTTGGCGTCGCCCTGCAGCGACAGCGCCACGCCCAGGTGGACCAGCGACAGGCCGCCGACCGCCTTGCTGCGCTCGTTGTCGTACAGCGTGCGCAGCGTACCCAGCGGCGCACGGTTGACCCGGGCCAGCACGTAGCCGGAATACGCCTGGTTGGCGAACTTCAGCTTCTCGCGCTCATCCTGCCCGTAGAACGGGTTGCCGCCGGACAGCAGATCCTCGCTGAGACGGTTCAGTGCCTTCTGCAGCACGTTGTCCGGTACGGCGAAGCCGGCATCCCGGGCATCGAGCAGGAACTCGGCGATGTACGGGGTCAGCCACGGGTTCACATAACCATCGTCGCCCCACATCGAGAAGTTGCCGTTGGCCACCTGCATCGACGCCAGGCGGCCGAACGCGCCCTCCATGCGTTCGCGGCGGGTCTTGGCATCCAGGCCGTCTGCGCCGAGCATCGACGACGTGGCCTGATCCAGGATCAGCGCAGCGTAGCCCTTGCTGGTGGTCTGCTCGGCGCAGCCATACGGGTAATTCAGCGCGCCCTGCAGAGCACTGGCAAACGGAATCGGGGGCAGCGGGCTGACCAGCAGGCGCGCATTGACCGACTCGGACATCAGGCCATCGGCCAGACCGCTGTCGAGGCTGACCGCCGCCAGCGGGTCGAGCGTGCGTACCTGCGAGCGCAGCACCTGCGGCCATGCCGCACGCACCGGCAGGTCGTAGCGGCGGTCGGCCTTGAAGCCATTGCCTTCCACACGCACCCGCACCTTGGCCACGCTGTGGCCTTCGCGTGCCGACAGCGGGAAGCTCAGCGTGGTCTTCGCATCGGCGTTGAGCTGCAAGCTGCGGCTGCCCTCGCCCAGGGCCAGCGGTCCCTCGCTGTCCACGCGCACGTTGAACTGGCCGGGCTTGCCGGTGAAGTTCTGCACGTCCAGCGTCACGGTGCTGCGGTCGCCCGGGGCGAGCACGCGCGGCATGCTGGCCTCGGCCAGGATCGGTGCGCGCACCACCGTTTCCACGTCGCGCTTGCCGTACTGGTCATCGCTGTACACCAGCGCCGACACGCGCAGCGTGCCGTTGAAGTCCGGCACCTTGAGGCGGATGCGGGCATTGCCCTTGGCATCAAGCTGTACCGGGCCGGAGAACAGATCCACGGTCTGCACGCGCGCGGTCGGCCGCTTGGCCTGAGGCAGGGACTGCAGCGCCATGTCACCGCCGAACTTCAGCTTGCCGGCGCCGCCGTCGAAGCTCTCGATCACCCGGCTGTAGATGTCATAGGCATCGATGCCGAGGCGGCGCTGGGCGAAGAAGTGCGCGCCGGCATCGGGCACGGGGAAACGGGTGATGTTGAGGATGCCCACATCCACCGCCGACACGGTGACGTGCGCAGCCTTGCCGGCCAGCTGCGGTGCGCTGACCGTCACCGGCAGATCCTGTTCCGGGCGCATCTGCTTCGGCGCCACCAGGCCGACGGCCACGGTGCGGCCCCTGCGGTCCATCGGTACGTGCACCACGCCGACAGCGCGCGCCGGGGTGATCTTGCTCGGCGCACTGCCGCCCCGGAACACCAGCGCGGTGATGTAGACATCGTGGCGCTCCCAGTCAGCGGTGACCGGGATGTTGAAGGTGGCACCGGGTTTGGCGTCGATGTCCTGCACGTACAGCATGCGATCGGTCTCGACCATCAGGATGCCCTTGCCGGCATGCGGCGGCGTCACCGTCACCTGCAGCGTATCGCCCGCCTTGTAGCCGGTCTTGTCCAGGCCCAGCTTGACCTTGTCCGGGCGCGCATCGAGACCGCGATTGTCATCGCCCCAGCTCCAGCCGGCACGGAACGGATAGCGGCTGGTCAGGCCGGTGCCCGGATCGAACACGTCCACCCGGTACTCGCCCCACTCGACCGGGACATCGAACGCCACCGCGCTGCTGCCGGCATCGACGGTGCGGGTTTCCTTGTTCTCGAACCGACGGGTGAAATCGTAGTCCCAACGGTTGTCGTTGAAGGTCCAGTGATAGTCACGCAGCTCGCGCACCAGGGTGATCTTCAGGCCCTTGGCCGGCTGCGGCCGGCCGGCCGCGTCCACGCGCACCAGTTCGAAGCGTGCGTTGCTGTTGGAGTCGGCACCATCGTCGGGGTTGAACAGCGGACGCACGCCGACCAGTGCATTGGCCGGCCACATCACCCGCTTCAGGGTGCGGGTCACGGTCCGCCCACCGGTCTCGTACAGGCTGCCGGACAGCACCACCGCGATCGGCGCCTTGGCCTTGGCTGCTTCTTCCGGCAGCGTCACGTCCTCGCGCAGCTGGCCGTTGGCCGGCAGCGTCGTGTCGATCACGTCCTTGGCCTCGCGCGGCAGCTGCAGGGTCGGGTCGCCGAAGAAGTAGCCCGGCAATCCCTCGACCGGCTGCTGTTCGGCTGCCACGGCCAGGCGCGCGGTGAAGCGGTTGCCGTCAGCCGGCGCGCCGTACAGATACGCGCCATCGGCCTGCAGACGAAGATCTTCGCCCGGCTTGAGCGTCTTCTGCGGGCTGTCCAGGTCCAGCTTCATCCGTTCGGGCAGGAACTCTTCGATGCGCAGGGTCATGCCCTGGATCGCTTCCTTGCTGGCCGGATCGGTACGGAACTCCACCTGCCAGCGTCCTGTCGGCGCCTCGGCCGGGATGACCTGCTCGAAGGCGATGTAGCCCTGCTCGCCCGGCTGCAGGCGGGTCTCGCGGAAGGTCTTGCCGTCGGGCTGCTTCAGGCGCAGGAACACCGGCTGCGACTTGACCGGCTTGCCATCATTGTCGCGCAGCAGCGCGGACAGGCGCACGGTCTCGCCCGGCCGATAGAGGTCGCGGCCGGACCATGCGTAGACATCGAACCAGGCATTGTCGCGGCCGGCAACGGCAAACTCGCTCAGGTCCAGGGCCGGCTGGTTGAAGGGCAGGAAGCTGGTGTCGCGACCACTGCTGGCCACCAGCACGTGGGTGGCGTCGAGCGTGTAGTTCAGCAGCGCATTGCCGTTGCCATCGGTACTGCCCTTGAGCACCACCTCGCCTTTGCCGTCGAGCACGCGCAGCTCGACGTTCTTCAGCGGTGCTCCGTCCTTCAGTCCGGCGGTGTGGACGAACAGCTTGTCCTTGTAGGCGCGCGTGTGCAGGCCGATGTCGCTGACCGAGAAGAACGCGGTGTCGAACTCGCCCTCGTAATCGCCCGTGCGCTTGAGCAGTGCGAAGTACAGGCCCGGCTCCTGCAGCTCCTTGATGTCCTGGGTTGGCAGGTAGGTCAGCACCCGCTCGTTCTGCTTGCCGCCGAGGATGAAGCGGTTGACGTAGACCGGCTCGGCCAACGCATTGATCGGGCTGCGCTCGTAGTCGCTGCTCAGTTCCCAGCTGCCACGACGGCCGCCGCGCTGGTACTGGCTGAAGAAGGTCGGCAGATCCTTCTCGCGCACGCGCAGGAATTCGACGTCGACCTCGGGAACATTCACGGAGACAACCGGCAGGCCGCGGCTGTCCTTGGCCGGCAGCACGCTGCCCTGCGAGGCGAAGCCGGCCACCGGCTTCAATTCGCCACTGAACACCTTCTGCTTCAGCTCCTTGCCCAGCCGGCTGCCATCGGCGGCCAGCAGGTCCGGCGATACCACCAGGCTGAACTCCTTGCCGGCTTCGACGAACGGATAGCGCAGGGTCAGTCCGTCATCGGACAGGGTCCAGCTGCTGTCGTCGGTGCCGACCTTCTCCTCGAAGCGCACCAGCGTGTCGAAATCCTGCGTGCCGACCAGCGGGCGCGAGAACTCCAGCGCCAGCGACAGGCCGTCATTCTTCTGGTCCGGGTAGGCGCGCAGCAGGGTGAAATCCTTCACCTGCTCGGCCTGGGTGGTAATGGCCTCGCCACTGGCCTTGGGCAGCTGCCCGCTGTCGTTGCGGCAACCGGCCAGACCCAGCAACAGGCCTCCTGCCAGTACCGCCGCCGCCCATCCCCACCGCTTGCGCCGTGCCGGACCGCTCATGTCGTCACTCCTTGATCGAGGCGGCCATTATAGGCGCGCCGCGTCAAGGTGTTGGCGCGGATCCGGCAGGAATACATCGGAACGGTAGCGCCGGGCCATGCCCGGCGGTCCCGGTAGCGGCCGACCTTGGTTGGCGTTGGGCCCGTGCCAACCAAGGTTGGCACCTACCAAGGCCCGCCCTACCCCGGCCGGTACAGATCCACGTAGTCGGTCACCGGCATGGCCGCCAGCGCCACCGGGTCCAGCGAGGCCGCCAGGATGCGCTGCTGCTGGGTGGTAGGGAACCGATGGGCCAGATGCCGCCGGAACTTGTCCATCAACAGGGGCATGCCCTCGTCGCGTCGCCGGGCGTGGCCGAGCGGGTACTCGACCAGGACCTCCGGCAGTTCGCTGCCGTCGTTGAAGCGGACGGTCAGGCCGTTGGCGATGCTGCGCTTGTCCGGGTCCAGGTAATCCGCGCTGAGCTGCGGGTCTTCGTGGCAGGTCATTCGCGCGCGCAGCGCATCGATGCGGGGGTCAGCAGCGACATCGTCCTCGTAGTCCTCAGCCACCAGCCGCCCATGCAGCAGCGCGATGGCGACCATGTACTGCACGCAGTGGTCGCGGTCGGCCGGATTGTGCAGCGGGCCGCGCTTGTCGATGATGCGGATGCAGGCCTCCTGCGTGCGGATGGCGATATGCGCGATGTCATCGACGCTGCGCCCGCCTGCCCGCAGCTGCGCGTGCAGCGCGACCGCGGCCTCCACTGCGGTCTGGCCGTGGAACTCGGCGGGAAAACTGATCTTGAACAGCACGTTCTCCATCACGTAGCTGCCCAGCGGCCGCCCCAGCGTCACCGCCTGACCATGCATGGAGACCGCTTCGAAGCCCCAGGTGGGAGCGCTCAACACGCTGGGATACCCCATCTCGCCGCTGGCCGCCATCAGCGCCAGGCGCACGCCGCGACTGGTGGCATCTCCGGCGGCCCAGCTCTTGCGCGAACCGGTGTTGGGCGCATGCCGGTAGGTCCGCAGCGCCTGGCCATCGACCCAGGCCAGCGACAGCGCATTGAGCATGCGCTCGCGATCCAGCCCAAGCAGGCGGGCGACCACGGCGGTGGTGGCGACCTTCACCAGCACCACGTGGTCCAGCCCGACCCGGTTGAAGGAATTCTCCAGAGCCAGCACGCCCTGGATCTCGTGCGCCTTGATCATCGCCACCAGCACGTCGTGCACGGTCGGCGGTGGACGACGCAGGGCCGCGGCATTGCGCCCCAGCCAATCGCAGACGGCCAGGATGCCGCCGAGATTATCCGACGGATGACCCCACTCGGCGGCCAGCCAGGTGTCGTTGAAGTCGAGCCAGCGCACCATCGCGCCGATATTGAACGCCGCCTGCACCGGATCCAGCACGTAGTGCGTTCCCGGCACGCGCGCGCCGTTGGTCACGCTGATGCCCGGCACCAGGGGCCCGAGCAGCTTGCTGCAGGCCGGGAAGGACAGCGCTTCCAGGCCGCAACCGAGGGTATCCAGCAGGCAGTAATGCGCGGTCTGGAATGCCAGTGGCGAGTCGATGCGCACGTCGCGCACGTAATCGACGATGTCCTCCAGCAGCGCATCCCACGCGGCACGTTCGTTGGACGGGGTGTGGCTGTCGGACATCGTCTGTTCTCCGCTAACGCCGGACCACGCCCGGCGGTTCATGGGCGGGCCCTGCCGCGCTCGCCGGGCATGGCCCGGCGCTACCGCCATGGTCCCGCGTTACAAGGTGTCGGCCGGTACCCGCACGCTGCCTTCCATCAATACACGGGCGCTGCGGCTCATGATGGCCTTGGTCACTGTCCACTGGCCGTCAACGAGACCGGCCTGGGCGCCCACGCGCAGCGTGCCGGACGGATGCCCGAAGGTCACCGCCTCGCGCTGGCCACCGCCGGCGGCACGGTTGACCAGCGTGCCCGGAATCGCAGCAGCGGTACCGATCGCCACGGCGGCAGTGCCCATCATCGCGTGATGCAGCTTGCCCATCGACAGCGCACGCGCATGCAGATCGATGGCCGATGCCGGGATTGCCTTGCCGCTGGACGATACATAGTCCTGTGCCGGTGCCACGAACGCCACTTTCGGCGTGTGCTGGCGGGTCGCCGCCTCTTCCAGCGTCGAGATCAGGCCCATGCGCAGCGCACCGTGTGCACGGATGCTCTCGAACTTCTGCAGGGCAGCCTTGTCGTCGTTGATCGCCGGCTGCAGCTCGGTACCGCTGTAGCCCAGATCGGCCGCATTGAGGAAGATGGTCGGGATGCCGGCGGTGATCATCGTCACCTCGAAACTGCCCACGCCCGGCACATCCAGGGTATCGACCAGGTTGCCGGTCGGGAACATCGCGCCCGCGTCGCCATCATCGGAGGGATCTATGAACTCAAGCTGGATCTCGGCGGCCGGGAAGGTCACGCCATCCAGCTCGAAATCACCGATCTCCTGCACCTCGCCATTGCGCATCGGCACGTGGGCGATGATGGTCTTGCCGATGTTGGCTTGCCAGATGCGCACGGTGCACAGGCCGTCGCGCGGCACCCGGGCCGGATCGATCAGGCCGTTGGCGATGGCGAACGGACCCACCGCAGTGCTGAGGTTGCCACAGTTGCCGCTCCAGTCGACGAACGCGGTGTCGATCGAAACCTGGCCGTACAGATAGTCCACATCGTGATCGGGCACGGACGCACTGGAGATGATCACACACTTGCTGGTGCTGGACGTGGCCCCGCCCATGCCATCGGTGTGCTTGCCATAGGGATCGGGCGACCCGATCACGCGCATCAGCAGCGCATCACGTGCCGGGCCCGGCACCTGTGCGGCTGCGGGCAGGTCCTGCAGGCGGAAGAACACGCCCTTGCTGGTGCCACCGCGCATGTAGGTGGCGGCAATGCGGAGTTGCGGAAGAAAGCTCATGGAACGGTTCCTTGCAATGAAAGACGGCCCGTTGCCGGGCCGTCGGTTGTCTCATGCCACCCGGGCACCTTCGAGGAAATCCTGGGCGAAGCGCTGCAGTACACCGCCCGCTTCGTAGATCGCCACTTCCTCGTCGCTGTCCAGGCGACAGGTGACCGGCACGATGATGTCCTGCCCATCGCGGCGGTGGATGACCAGGGTCAGGTCGGCGCGCGGCGTGCGCTCGCCCACCACGTCGAAGGTCTCGGTACCGTCGATGCCCAGGGTCAGCCGGGTGGTGCCCGGCTTGAACTCCAGCGGCAGCACGCCCATGCCGATCAGGTTGGTGCGGTGGATGCGCTCGAAGCCTTCCGCCGCGATCGCTTCCACGCCGGCCAGGCGCACGCCTTTCGCCGCCCAGTCACGCGAGCTGCCCTGGCCGTAGTCGGCACCGGCGATGATGATCAGCGGCTGCTTGCGCTCCATGTAGGTCTCGATCGCCTCCCACATGCGCATCACCTTGCCCTCCGGCTCCACCCGCGCCAGCGAGCCCTGCTTCACGCTGCCGTCGTCGTTGCGCACCATCTCGTTGAACAGTTTCGGGTTGGCGAAGGTGGCGCGCTGCGCGGTGAGGTGGTCGCCGCGGTGGGTTGCGTAGGAATTGAAGTCCTCTTCCGGCAGGCCCATCTTCGCCAGGTATTCGCCGGCGGCACTGGAGGCCAGGATTGCGTTGGACGGCGACAGGTGGTCGGTGGTGATGTTGTCCGGCAGCACCGCCAGCGCGCGCATGCCCGCCAGCGTGCGTTCACCGGCCAGCGCCCCCTCCCAGTACGGCGGGCGGCGGATGTAGGTGCTCTGCGGGCGCCAGTCATACAGCGGACTGACCGCCGCACCCTGCTCCACGCGCACATTGAACATCGGGTTGTAGACGCTGCGGAACTGCTCGGGCTTCACCGCCGCCTTCACCACTGCATCGATCTCGGCATCGCTCGGCCAGATGTCCTTCAGGCGCACCTCGTTGCCGTCGGCGTCCACGCCAAGCACGTCCTTCTCGATGTCGAAGCGCATGGTGCCGGCAATGGCATAGGCGATCACCAGCGGCGGCGACGCCAGGAAGGCCTGCTTTGCGTAAGGATGGATGCGGCCATCGAAGTTGCGGTTACCCGACAGCACGGCCGTGGCATACAGGTCGCGGTCGATGATTTCCTGCTGGATCGCCGGATCCAGCGCACCGCTCATGCCGTTGCACGTGGTGCAGGCGAACGCGACGATGCCGAAGCCGAGCTTTTCCAGCTCCGGCAGCAGGCCGGCCTCTTCCAGATACAGCTGCACCGCTTTTGAACCCGGGGCCAGCGACGACTTGACCCACGGCTTGCGCAGCAGGCCGCGCTCGTTGGCCTTGCGCGCCAGCAGGCCGGCGGCGATCACGTTGCGCGGGTTGGAGGTGTTGGTGCAGCTGGTAATGGCGGCGATGATCACCGCGCCATCAGGCATCAGGCCCCGCAGCTGCTCGGCCTTGCCGGCATCGAGCTTGGCTGCGTCGGCGATGCCGCGCTCGGCCAGCTCGGCCACCGGCAGGCGGCGATGCGGATTGCTCGGGCCCGCCATGTTGCGGACCACGCTGGACAGGTCGAAGCGCAGCACGCGCTCGTACTGCGCCGTGGCCAGCGCATCGGCCCACAGACCGGTGCTGCGTGCGTAGTTCTCCACCAGCGCCACCTGCGATTCCTCGCGACCGGTCAGGCGCAGGTAATCGATGGTCTGCCCGTCGATGTAGAACATCGCCGCGGTCGCGCCGTATTCCGGGCACATGTTGGAAATGGTGGCACGGTCACCGATGGTCAGCGCGGCCGCACCCTCGCCGAAGAATTCAAGCCAGGCGCCCACCACGCGTTCCTTGCGCAGGAACTCGGTCAGGGCCAGCACCACGTCGGTGGCGGTGATCCCTGGCTGTGGCCGACCGGTCAGTTCCACGCCGATGATGTCGGGCAGGCGCATCCACGACGCGCGGCCGAGCATCACGTTCTCGGCCTCCAGGCCGCCGACACCGATGGCGATCACGCCCAGCGCATCGACGTGCGGCGTATGGCTGTCGGTGCCCACGCAGGTATCCGGGAAGGCCACGCCGTCCTGCACGTAGATCACCGGCGACATCTTCTCCAGGTTGATCTGGTGCATGATGCCGTTGCCCGGCGGAATCACATCCACGTTCTGGAACGCCCGCTTGGTCCAGTCGATGAAATGGAAGCGATCCTCGTTGCGGCGATCCTCGATGGCGCGGTTCTTCTCGAATGCCTGCGGATCGAAACCACCGCACTCCACCGCCAGCGAGTGATCAACGATCAGCTGTACCGGCACCACCGGGTTGACCTTGGCCGGATCGCCGCCCTTGTCGGCGATCGCATCGCGCAGGCCGGCGAGATCCACCAGCGCGGTCTGACCGAGAATGTCATGGCACACCACGCGCGCCGGGAACCAGGGAAAATCCAGGTCGCGGCGACGTTCGATCAGCTGCGTCAGCGAGGCGGTGAGCAGCGCCGGATCGCAACGCCGTACCAGGTTCTCGGCCAGCACGCGCGAGACATACGGCAGCGTGGCGTAGGCGCCGGGCTGGATCGCATCGACCGCAGCGCGCGCATCGAAGTAGTCCAGCGGGGTGCCGGGGAGGGTCTTGCGGTAATCGGTATTCATGGGCTGGCGGAATGCTTGGGGCGGGCCGGATGCCGGCGAGCGGCAATGAAGGCATCCGGCCGGCACCTGGCCGACCGGATGGATGGATCACGCGGCGGTCAGGCGCGCTTGTCGATGGCCACGAACTCGCGATCTTCCGGGCCGATGTAGTTCGCGCTCGGACGGATGATCTTGCCGTCGATGCGCTGCTCGACGATGTGCGCGCTCCAGCCGGCGGTGCGGGCGATGACGAACAGCGGGGTGAACATCGCGGTCGGCACGCCCATCATGTGGTAGCTGACGGCGCTGAACCAGTCCAGGTTCGGGAACATTTTCTTGATGTCCCACATCACCGTCTCCAGGCGCTCGGCGATGTCGTACATCTTCATGCTCGACTGCTCTTCGGACAGCTCACGGGCGACGTCCTTGATCACCTTGTTGCGCGGGTCGGACACGGTGTACACCGGGTGGCCGAAGCCGATCACCACTTCCTTGCGCTCGACGCGAGCCTTGATGTCCTCTTCGGCCTCATCCGGGCTGTCGTAGCGCTTCTGCACCTCGAAGGCCACTTCGTTGGCGCCGCCATGCTTGGGGCCGCGCAGCGCGCCGATGCCACCGCAGATCGCACTGTACATGTCGCTGCCGGTACCGGCGATGACACGGCAGGTGAAGGTGGACGCATTGAACTCGTGCTCTGCGTACAGGATCAGCGAGGTGTGCATCGCCTTCACCCACGAATCCTGTGGCTTCTCGCCGTGCAGCAGGTGCAGGAAGTGGCCACCGATGGAATCGTCATCGGTTTCCACGTCGATGGCGCGGCCGTTGTGGCTCCAGTGGTACCAGTACAGCAGCATCGAGCCGAGGCAGGCCATCAGCTTGTCGGCGATGTCGCGTGCACCCGGATGGTTGTGGTCATCCTTTTCCGGCGCCACGCAGCCGAGCACCGACACGCCGGTGCGCATCACATCCATCGGGTGTGCCGACGGCGGCAGTTCTTCCAGCGCGGCTTTCACCGCGGCCGGGATGCCACGCAGCGACTTCAGCTTGGCCTTGTACGAAACCAGCTCGGCGCGGGTCGGCAGCTTGCCGTGCACCAGCAGGTACGCGATTTCCTCGAATTCGCTGGTGTTGGCCAGATCCAGGATGTCGTAGCCACGGTAGTGCAGGTCATTGCCGCTGCGACCGACGCTGCACAGCGCGGTGTTGCCGGCGGCAGTGCCGGACAGGGCGACGGACTTCTTCGGCTTGAAGGTCGGGGTTGCGGTCGTATCGTTCATGTTTCCCTCCGAAAACTTGATGGTGCAGGGTACTGCTTATTTCTTGGCGGCGAACAGTGCGTCGAGCTGCTGCTCAAACGCGTGGTAGCCGATGCGGTCGTACAGTTCTTCGCGGGTCTGCATGGTGTCGACCACGCTGCGCTGGTGACCGTCGCGGCGCACCGCCTGGTAGACGTTCTCCGCCGCCTTGTTCGCCGCGCGGAACGCCGACAGCGGGAACAGCTGGATGGCGACCCCGGCCGAGGCCAGCTCGTCGCGGCTGAACAGCGGCGTCGCACCGAATTCGGTGATGTTGGCCAGCACCGGCACCTTCACTGCATCGACGAAGCGGCGGTAGGTGTCCAGATCGTAGGCGGCCTCGGCGAAGATGCCATCGGCGCCCGCTTCGACACAGGCGATGGCGCGCTCGATGGCCTTGTCCACGCCATCCACCTGGATGGCATCGGTGCGTGCGATCAGGAAGAAATCCGGATCGGTCTTTGCATCAGCGGCGGCCTTCACGCGGTCGACCATCTCACCCTGCGAAACGATCTCCTTGCCGGGACGGTGACCACAGCGCTTGGCGCCGACCTGGTCCTCGATGTGGCAGGCGGCCGCGCCGGCCTTGATCAGCGACTTCACGGTGCGCGCGATGTTGAACGCGCTGGGTCCGAAGCCGGTATCGATGTCCACCATCAGCGGCAGGTCGCAGACGTCGGTGATGCGGCGCACGTCCACCAGCACGTCTTCCAGGGTGTTGATGCCCAGATCCGGCAGGCCCAGCGAGCCTGCGGCAACACCACCGCCGGACAGGTAGATGGCGCGGAAGCCGGCGCGCTTGGCCAGCAGTGCGTGGTTGGCGTTGATCGCGCCGATCACCTGCAGCGGCGATTCGGCGGCCAGGGCCTCGCGGAAGCGGGCACCGGCGGAAGAAGGGGCGGAAGCGGTCATGCGGCAATCCATGTTGAGGAACAGGTGGGCAGGCGCAAGCACCATGCCAAGCTGCAAGCGATTGATTTCAAAGGCATGACCGGCTGACAGCGATGAAACATATGAAACATTGAAACAGATGTATCATGAAACACTCCCGTGCCGGTGTCCGCCCCATGTACCTGCCCCGCTCGCCCCTGCGCCATGCCGATGCCGACCCCGGCCGCCCGGTGATCTGGACGGTCAGCGTTTCGCGGCTGACCGGCCTGCTGGGTGACGTCATTCCCGAGTTCGACCGCCGCGCGCGCATCGAGCAGATCAACCTCGGCTTCGAAGAGGCAGTGGAGGTGATCGGCCAACGCCTGCGCCGCGAGCACTGCGACGTGGTGATTGCCGGTGGCTCGAACGCGGCCTGGCTGCGCAGTCGGCTCGACCTGCCGCTGGTGCCGATCCAGGCCAACGGCTTCGACCTGATGGAGGCTCTGGCGCGCGCGCGCCGCATCGCCGCACGTATCGGCCTGGTCACCCATGCCAGCGACGTGCCGGTGTTCAGCGGCTTCCAGCAGAGCTTCGGCCTGGATATCGAGCACCGCCGCTTCGTCACCCGCGAAGATGCGCGCGACTGCATCGCCGATCTGCGTGCCAACGGCATCGAAGTGATCGTCGGCACCGGGATGGCCATCGACCATGCCGAGCAGGCCGGGCTGCCGGGCGTGCTGCTGTATTCGGCCGACTCGGTACGGCAGGCCTTCGAGCATGCGCTGGAACTGACCCAGACCCTGGCACGCTCGGTGGGTCCACGCCCCACCACGCGGCGCAGTGCCGCCCCGCGCGGCGATGCATACGCGCTGCTCGGCGACAGCGAGGCGATGGCGCAGGTGCGCGCACAGATCGCGCTCTATGCACCGCACGACAGCACCGTGCTGGTCACCGGCGAGACCGGTACCGGCAAGGAACTGGTGGCACGGCAACTGCACGCCGCCAGCGGCCGGCGCGGTCGTTTCGTCGCGCTGAACTGCGGCGCGATCAGCGAATCGCTGCTGGAAGCCGAACTGTTCGGCTACAGCGATGGCGCCTTCACGGGCGCACGTCGTGGCGGCCGGGTCGGCCTGGTCGAAGCGGCCGATGGCGGCACACTGTTCCTTGACGAGATCGGCGAGCTGCCCTTGCCGCTGCAGACCCGCCTGCTGCGCGTGCTGGAAGAACGTGAAGTGCTGCGCGTCGGCGCCACCGAACCAACACCCGTGGACCTGCGGGTGGTGGCCGCGACGCTGCAGTCGCTGGAGCATCGCGCAGCTGCCGGCAGCTTCAGGCGCGACCTCTACTACCGGCTGGCGGCACTGCGCATCGCACTGCCCCCGCTGCGTGCCCGGCGCGCTGACATCCCGCTGCTGACCCGGCACTTCTTCCGCCAGCTGCGCGGTATCGACGCCCCCCTGGACCAGGACGCGATGGCAGTGCTGGGTGCCGCCGACTGGCCGGGCAATGTGAGAGAACTGCGCAATCTGGTCGACCGCCTGCGCATCCACTGGCAGCCGGCAGACGGGATGATCGACGCTGGGCGCCTGCTGCAGCTGGCGCCGGAACTGGCGCGCGAAAGCACCCCGTCCCTGCGGCTGGAAAGCAATGGCAGGCGCCCGGCACGGGCCCAGCTGCAGGCGCTGCTGCGGGAACACCGCAATGACCGCGAAGGCATGGCCCAGGTGCTCGGCGTGTCACGCACCACCTTGTGGCGCTGGCTGCGCGCGGAAGGACTGTAGGCAGGCGCAGCGCGGACCGCGCGGCGCGCCGCCAGCCAAGGTTGGCACTACCCCCGCATGGCCGCGTCCAGCGGCATGCGGAAATAGACCACCCGCTCGGTCTCTTCAAAGCCACAGGCGCGGTGTGCCGCGTGCGCCTCTACGTCCTCCAGGCGGCTGTCCGAGGCCAGCTCGCTGCAGCCCGCGTCCCGCGTCCACGCCTGCACTTCCACCAGCAGGGCACGGCCGACAGCGCGGCCCTGCCACTGCGGCGTTACATACCAGCCTTCCAGGAACCCGACCGGCGAGGAACCGGTGCCGTTCACATAGTCGTGGCGCAGGCGCACCTCGGCGAAACCGACCGCCTCACCATCAGCCGCGCACGCCAGGAACACCGCACCTTCCGGATCGGCCAGCGACTGCGCCAGCTCCTCCAGTGGATCATCGGCGTCGGGCCACAGGCCCACGCGCAGCTGCGACCATGCAGCGGCATCGGCCGGTGTGGCCTGGCGGATCGTGGCAGCGCAGCCGCTCACGGATACAACAGGCGCTTGCTCCAGTGCCCCTCGGCGCCGGCTTCGTAGCACCACCGCTCGTGCAGGCGGAACTGCGCGCCGTACCAGAACTCGATGCGGTCGGGCACCACGCGCAGGCCACTCCAGCCGTCCGGACGCGGCACGTCCTTGCCCTCGAAACGTGCCTCGACCTCGGCCACGCGCGCATCGAACTCTTCGCGCGTTGCAAGCGTCTTCGACTGCTGCGAGGCCCACGCGCCGATCTGGCTCATGCGCGGACGGCTGGCGAAATAGGCGTCTGCTTCCGCATCGGCCACCTGTTCGACACGGCCTTGGATGCGCACCTGGATGCCGGCCTCGCGCAGGCTGCGCCACAGGAACAGCAGGGCCGCCTGCGGATTGGCCCGCAGCTCCTGGCCCTTGTGGCTGTCCAGGTGGGTATAGAACACGAAGCCACGCTCATCGAAGGCCTTCAGCAGCACGGTGCGCGCCGATGGACGACCGTGCAGGTCGGCACTGGCCACGGTCATCGCGTTGGGCTCGACCTCGCGGCTCTGTTTGGCCTCGTCGAACAGGGCCGCAAACGTGGACAGGGCTTCGGCGTACAGGTCGCTCATGATTGCGTTCTTCTCACACGGATTGATCTATTGTGGCGGCATGGTCGCTGCTGCGTATATGCCCCAGGTGAAAGGATTTCCCGAAACATTGGCCGAGCAGGCACTGGATGATGCGCTGGGCAGCGGCGCGGCGGTTCCAGTATTGGCGATCAGCGGGCTGCAGGGGAGCGGCAAATCGACGCTGGCCGAGCAGGTGGTGGCGCGCGCCCGGAACCGGGGCCTGAACGCCGCGACGCTGTCGATCGATGATGTCTACCTGACCCGCGCGCAACGGCAGCGGCTGGCACGCCAGGTCCATCCGCTGTTGATCACCCGGGGGCCGCCGGGCACCCACGACCTGCCGCTGGTCCACGCGCTGCTCGATGCCGCCGCCGCGCGCGAACCACTGGCGCTGCCGCGCTTCGACAAGCTGGCCGACGAGCGCCTGCCACAGGCGCAGTGGCCACGGCTGGAAAAGCCGCTGGACCTGCTGGTGTTCGAAGGCTGGTTCCTGGGCACACCGGCGCAGGAGGAATCCGAACTGGCTCAGCCGTTGAACGCCCTTGAACGTGATGCCGACAGCGATGGCCGCTGGCGCCACTGGTGCAACCAGGCCCTGGGCCGCGACTACCCGGCATTGTGGCAACGCTGTGACCGCCTGTGGTTCCTGCAGCCGCCGGACTTCTCGGTAGTACCGCGCTGGCGCTGGCAGCAGGAGCAGAGCCTGCAGGCGGCCCAGCCCGGCCGGCATGGCATGAGCCGGCCGCAGCTGGAGCGCTTCGTGCAGTACTTCGAGAGGGTCAGCCGGCAGGCACTGCATGCACTGCCGGCCCTCGCCGACCGGGTGGTGGTGCTGGATGCGCAGCGCCAGGTACAGGCACTGCGCTGAGGCCCCTCATTCCACCAGGAAGGTCACCCGCAGATTGACCCGCCACTCGGTGATCTCACCGCTGCCATTGGTGACCACCTTGGTCTCGTTGATCCAGGCCCCCTGGATGCCCTTCACGGTTCCGGAGACCTTCTTCAGGCCGCTGCGCACAGCATCCTCCACGCTCGTGGGCGAAGAGGCGGTGATTTCGATGACCTTGGCAACCGACATGGCCTGTACTCCGTTGAACGCGGGAATCCCCGCAGGAAGTCCCACCCTGACGTGAAGGACGTAAAGGCCGGGGCACGGAGGTGTTAGCATCAGGGCGCATGAATCCTGCTCCGAACCTGATCCTGATCGGCCCGATGGGCGCCGGCAAAACCTGCATCGGCCGCCGCCTCGCCGAGCGCTTCACGCTGGACTTCGTCGATGTCGACCAGTCCATCGTCGACGCCGCCGGAGCCAGCATTCCCACGATCTTCGAGCACTCCGGCGAAACCGGCTTCCGCAGCCTCGAGCGCGATGCGCTGGCCCGCCTCCTGCAGGGCCACGGCCAACTGGTCTCGACCGGCGGCGGAGCGGTACTGGACCCGGACAACCGGGCATTGATCGCCCGCCGTGGCTTCGTGGTCTACCTGCGCGTCAGCGTGACCGCGCAACTGGAACGGCTGGCCCGCGACAAGGCCCGGCCGTTGCTGCAGCGCCCCGACCGCGAGCAGGTGCTGCATGACCTGGCCGCCCATCGCGATCCGCTGTACCGCGAACTGGCCGACCTCACCCTTGATACCGACCCGTACACCGCTGCCGACGCCACCGCCCAGCTGGTCGTCAAGCTCGCCGCGCAATGGCAGCGCCAGGACCTGATCGCATGACTTCCCCCACTCCGCTGCAGGTCGCCGTTGGCGGTGACCGCCCTTACACCATCTCCATCGGCGCCGGCGTCCAGAGCAATGGCCCTGCCCTCGTCCGCCACGTGCGGGGGCGCCACGTCCTGCTGCTCAGCGACAGCGACGTCGCCCCGCTGTACCTGGCGCGGCTGAAGCAGACCCTGCTGGCTGCGCGTCCGGACCTGGTCGTCGGCGAACACGTGCTGGCCGCCGGCGAAGCCTCCAAGACCCTGGCTGAATTCGGCCGCGCCATTGAAGCGCTGGCAGCCCTGGGCGCCACCCGCGATGCCTGTGTGTTCGCGCTCGGTGGGGGTGTCGTCGGCGACCTGGCCGGCTTCGCCGCAGCCTGCTGGATGCGGGGCATCGACTGCGTGCAGCTGCCGACCACGCTGCTGGCGATGGTCGATTCGTCGGTGGGCGGCAAGACTGCCGTAGACATTCCTGCCGGCAAGAATCTGGTCGGCGCCTTCCATCCGCCGCGCGCGGTGGTGGCCGATACCGCGGTGCTTGCCACCCTGCCGCCGCGCGAGCTGCGCGCGGGGCTGGCCGAGGTGGTGAAGTACGGCGCACTGGGCGATGCGGATTTCTTCGACTGGCTGCAGCACCACGCCGACGCGCTGTCCGCTGGCGAGGACGCGGTGCTGGCCGAAGCCATCGCCCGCAGCTGCAGGCACAAGGCCGCCATCGTCGAGCGCGATCCGTTCGAGAAGGGGGAGCGTGCCCTGCTGAACCTCGGCCACACCTTCGGCCATGCCATCGAAACCGAACAGGGCTATTCGGCGCCGGGCCGCGATGCGCTGAACCATGGCGAGGCGGTGGCAGTGGGCATGGTGCTGGCGGCCAGGCTGTCCACCGATCTCGGCCTGGCCGACGATGCCGACCGCGCGCGCCTGCAGGCGCTGCTGGAAAGGCTCGGGCTGCCGGTCGCGATCCCGGCCGGCGTGGATCCGCAGGCCCTGCTCGGCCGCATGCGGCTGGACAAGAAGAACGTGGCCGGTCGACTGCGCCTGGTGCTCTGGCGCGGCATGGGTCGGGCCGAGGTGGTGCCGGACGTGGATGAAGCAGCGGTATTGAAGGTGCTGGGCCAGGGTTGATCGCTTCCGCGTTCGCCGGGCATGGCCCGGCGCTGCCCGGGGTTTCCTGAGCGTCCGCCGGGCATGGCCCGGCGCTACCGCGTTGCGGCCGGGGTCACCCTGGCCCCGCTACAATCGGGCCATGCATGTCTACCTGCAACATCCCGAGGCCGGTGCGCAGGCACCGCGGTTCCTGCGCCTGAGCCTGCAGCCGGATCTTTTCGGCGGCTGGGAGCTGCTGCGCGAAAGCGGCCGCGTCGGTGGCCGCTCGCAGCTGCGCCGCGAGCTGTTCCTGCAGGCCGACGAAGCCCGCCACGCCTTCGAGAAGGCACGCGATGCCGAACTGCATCGTGGCTTCCAGATCCTTTCGCACGGCGACTGACGCCGCTGCCCACCTTCGATCCAAGGAACGTTCAACGTGACCAGCCCTCTCCGCAACGATCGCCTGCTACGCGCTCTGCGCCGCGAACCGGTGGATTGCACGCCCGTCTGGCTGATGCGCCAGGCCGGCCGCTACCTGCCGGAGTACCGCGCGACCCGGGCCAAGGCCGGCAGCTTCCTGGCGATGGCCAAGAACCCGGAGATCGCCTGCGAAGTCACCCTGCAGCCGCTGCGGCGTTTCCCACTGGATGCCGCCATCCTGTTCTCGGACATCCTCACCATCCCCGACGCGATGGGGCTGGAGCTGTACTTCGTCGAAGGCGAAGGCCCCAAGTTCCGCCACCCGGTACGTGACGAAGCCGCCATCGCCAGGCTGGCGGTGCCGGACATGGAGCAGGACCTGGGCTACGTGATGGATGCGGTGCGCCTGATCCGCCGCGAGCTGGATGGCCAGGTGCCGCTGATCGGTTTCTCCGGCAGCCCATGGACACTGGCCTGCTACATGGTGGAAGGCGGCGGCAGCAAGGATTTCTCGCGCATCAAGGCCATGGCGCTGAACCACCCGCAGGCGCTGCACCGCCTGCTGGAGGTCACCACCGACGCGGTCATCGCCTACCTGGGCGCGCAACGCGCCGCGGGCGCACAGGCCCTGCAGGTTTTCGACACCTGGGGCGGCGTGCTGTCGCCGGCGATGTACCGCGAATTCTCGCTGCGCTACCTGCAGCGGATTGCCCAGGGCCTGGACCGTGGCGAAGCCAGCGAGCGTACGCCGCTGATCCTGTTCGGCAAGGGCACCGGCCTGCACCTGGAAGCACTGTCGCAGACCGGTGCGGATGCACTGGGCCTGGACTGGACGCTGGACCTGGACGAAGCGCTGCGCCGCACCGGTGGTCGCGTTGCCCTGCAGGGCAACCTCGACCCCACCACGCTGTACGCTTCGCCCGATGCGATCGCCACCGCTGCCGCGCGCGTGCTCGATACCTACGCCGCCGGCAATGGCGGGTCGCGCGAGGGCCACGTGTTCAACCTGGGCCATGGCATGTCACCGGACATGGACCCGGCCCACGTGCAGGTACTGGTCGACGCGGTGCACGCGCACAGCCAGCGCTGAGCCGTGCGCATGCGGTTGCGGCGCGGTGTTGATCGCGCCGTGACCCGCAGTGCGCGATCATGGCGCCCCCACGTTGCACCGGCCACAACCCATGTCCACATCGCCATCGACCTACAACCGCCAGCGCCCCCTGCTGTGGCTGGTGTCCCTGGCGATCTTCATGCAGATGCTGGACTCGACCATCGTCAACACGGCGCTGCCGGCGATGGCGGCCAGCCTGGGCGAGAGTCCGCTGCAGATGCAGTCGGTGGTGTTCAGCTATGCACTGGCGGTCGCCACGTTCATTCCCGCCTCCGGCTGGATCGCTGACCGCTACGGCACCCGGCGCACCTTCCTGGTGGCGATCATCCTGTTCACCCTCGGCTCGCTGGCCTGCGCGCTGGCCCAGCACCTGCATCAGCTGGTGGGTGCCCGCGTGCTGCAGGGCATCGGCGGTGCGATGCTGCTGCCGGTCGGCCGCTTGGCGGTGATGCGTTCGGTGCCGCGCGAGGACTTCCTGCGTGCGATGAGCTTCATCGCCATCCCCGCCCTGATCGGCCCCTTGATCGGCCCGACGCTGGGCGGCTGGCTGGTCGAGATCGCCTCCTGGCACTGGGTGTTCCTGATCAACCTTCCGATCGGCGTGATCGGCTTCATCGCTGCGATGAAGATCATGCCGGACCATTACGCCAGCCACCGCACCCGCTTCGACCTGCGCGGCTACATCATGCTGGCCTTTGCGATGGTGGTGCTGTCGCTGGCGCTGGACGGCATCTCCGGGCTGGGTACGCCGCACGCGCTGGTGATGCTGATGACCGTGGCGGGGCTGGCCGCACTGGTGGGCTATTGGCTGCACGCGGCCAACTCGACCGCGCCGTTGTTCTCGCTGGCGCTGTTCCGTGTGCCCAGCTATCGCATCGGCATCCTCGGCAACCTGTTCTCACGCATCGGCAGCAGCGCCATGCCGATGCTGATTCCGCTGCTGCTGCAGGTGGGCCTTGGCCTGGGACCGATGAACGCCGGACTGATGATGGTACCGGTGGCCGCGGCCGGCATGGTCTCCAAGCGGCTGGCGGTGAAGCTGGTCGAACGCTACGGCTATCGGCGCGTGCTGATGACCAACACCGTGCTGGTGGGCCTGGCCATGGCCAGCTTCATCCTGATGACGCCGGGCCAGCACCTGGGCTGGCGCCTGCTGCAGCTGGCCTTCTTCGGTGCGGTCAATTCGCTGCAGTTCACCGTGATGAACACCGTGACCCTGCGCGATCTGGATCGGGAGTTCGCCAGTTCGGGCAACAGTCTGCTGTCGATGGTGATGATGCTGGCTGCCGGCTTCGGCGCGGCGGCGGCGGGCAGCCTGCTGGCCGCCTTCGGCACGCACCTGGAGGGCCACGGCGCGACGGCGGCGTTGCACGCCACGTTCCTGTGCGTGGGCGCGATCACACTGACTTCGACGATGATCTTCTGGCAGTTGCCGGACACCAAGCCCGAACCCCGCCAGGTCGAACACGTCGCGGAGTAGCCTGCCGGACTGTGCCCGGCCTCAGCGCCCCAACACCTTGGCGATGGCCTCCACCAGCAGCTCGCCCGTGACCGGCTTGCGCAGGAAACCGCCGATCCCGGCCGCTTCCACCTGCTTCTGCAGGTCCGGGTCCGTGCGCGCAGTCACCGCCAGCAACGGCAGCGTGTACCCCTGGTTGCGCAGATGCTCGGCCAGCTCGAAGCCGCTGAGGCCCGGCAGGTCCAGGTCAAGCAGGGCCACATCGAAGTCACTCCCGCTGATCTCGCGCAGCGCCGCCAACGCATGCCCGGCATGCACCACCTCATGGCCGCGCGCACTCAGAAGACCCTGCACGACATCGGCCACCGTCGCGTCATCCTCCACCAGCAGCACGCGCAGCGGGGGCATGTTCGCTACTGCATCCTCGCTCCGCGCGGCGCTGTCCGCATCGGCGTCGGCGTCCACTTCCAGCGGCAGGGGCAGCATCACTCCAAAGCAGGTTCCGCGCCCCAACTGGCTTTCGACCTGGATCCGGCCCTGCATCGCCTGCGCCAGCTCGCGGCAGATCGCCAGCCCCAGGCCACTGCCACCATACTGCGCCGCGGTACGTGCACCGTCAGCCTGCTCGAACCGGCGGAACAGGCGCAGCTGCTGTTCCTGGCTGATGCCCGGCCCGGTGTCACGCACTTCGAACTGGAGTGCACGCATCGCCTCATCGCACCGGGCATGCAGGGTGATGGTGCCACGGCTGGTGAACTTCACCGCGTTGGACAGCAGGTTGAGCAGGATCTGCCGCACCCGGATCGCATCGCCGGTGGCCTGCAGGCCGGGCGGCAAGCGATTGTCCAGGACGAAACGCAGTCCCTTCTGCGCGGCCAGCGGCCCCATCAGCGCGGCCAGGTCCTGCAGCAGGCAATGGAGCGCGAACGGCCGGGACTGCAGTTCCAGGCGCCCGGATTCGATCCGCGCCAGGTCCAGCGCATCGTTGACCAGATGCAGCAGATGCTCGCCCGCCTGGCGGATGGACTGGGTGTAGCCGCGCTGCTGAGGATCCAGCGGCGAGGACAACAGCAGCTCGCTCATGCCCATCACACCGGTCATCGGCGTGCGGATCTCATGGCCCAGATTGGCCAGGAAGCGCGTCTTGGCCGCCGAGGCCTGCTCGGCCAGTTCCTGCTTGTGCAACGCCAGCTGGTAGGCGTGGCGACGCTGCAAGCGGCGACGGTACAGCCATGCAAACCAACTGGTCAGCAGCAACGCGATCGACGTCAGCACCAGCAGGCCCGACAGGCTGCGCCACCACGGCGGCTGCACGCGGAACTCCAGGGTCTGCACCCGCGACCAGACGTGGTCGGCCGAGCGCGCCTGCACTTCCAGCCGATAGCTGCCCGGCGGCAGCCGCGAGAACAGGCGTTCACCGGCGGGCCCGACCTCGACCCAGTCCGGGTCATAGCCGGCCAGGCGGTAGCGATACGAATTGGAGGCCGAATCGGCGAAGGACAGCAGGCGCGCCACGATGCGCAGATCGCGGTCGCCGTCGGCGATCAGCAACGGTGCGTCGTGGGTCAGGTCCAGCACCTGCTCGTTGCGGCGCACCTCCACCCGCTCGATCACCAGCGGTGCGCGGCGCACCGAAGGCCGCACCTGTTCCGGATCGAACACCACCACGCCGGCCGGCGTGCCTGCCACCAGCCGTCCCGAAGACGTCGCGATCAAGGTATGCGCGCGGAACTCCTGGCTGGGCAGGCCATCGTGCACGCCATACAGGCGCACGCTCTGGCCGTCCGCGCCGACCCGCACCAGGCCGCGTGCGCTGGTGGCCCAGGCCACACCCTGCGCATCGACCACCAGACCGGTGGCGGAAACCGCCGGATATCCCTGTTCGGCACCAATGACCCCCTGCCGCTCCAGACGCCCCTGGCTCCATCGATAGCGCGACAACCGGCCGTCCTCGGACAGCCACACCTGGCCGTCGCTGCCGGTATACGCCGCGTACAGTGCCGTTGCCGGCGCGCCGGGCACCGGCTGGAAGCGCTGCTGCTCAGGCTGCCACTGCAGCAGCCCGCGGCTGCTGGCCAGCCACAGCTGGTTCTGCGGACCGCATACCAGATCCTGGTTCAGCTGGCCGGTCTGCAGTCCGTTCTGGCCATTGTCCAGTTCGAGCAGCAGCCGACCTTCCAGATCGCGCTGCTGCAGGCCGGCGGGCATCATCAACCACAGGCTGTTGCTGTCGCAGATCATCAGTGCGTCGACATCGCCCTCCATCGCGGCATCGGCAGGCGCGTCGCGTCCCCAGCGGCGCAGCTCGTCGCGTGCCGGGTCATAGCGCAGCAGCGCTCCGGACGAACCGATCCAGACCCGACCATGGCGGTCCTCGCGGACCGAGGTCAGCCAGTGGATGCCATTGACGCCGCGCCGGAACTGCTCGATCTGGCCGGTACGGGGATTGAAGCGATCCAGCGCGCCGTGGCTGCCGACCGTCCAGACACCTCCGTTGCTGGACGCACTGGTGCCGAGTACGTAGGCGTTGCGCAGTGACGATGCATCGTCCTCCAGACGCGAGAACACCGAGAACTGCCACCACCGTGGCAACAGATGCCAGAGACCGGCATTGGTGCTGGCCAGCCAGATGCCGCCCTCGCGATCCTCGTAGGCGCCGGTCCAGTTCGGCCGCACCTGGCCGCGCGCGATCGCGCTGTACAGCGGCACCGTCTGGTACTGGCCATCGACCCCGCGACCGAGTCCGCTGCGGGTGTCCAGCCAGTAGCCCCCCTGCTCATCGCGCAGCATCATGCCCAACACCTCGTCGCCGGCCGGCACCGACCAGGGTTGCCGCTCGAAGCGACCATCCGGCCGGCGCACGAATGCGCCGGCCAGCGTACTGATCCACAGGCTGCCGTCAGGCTCGGCGGTCAAACCGTTGATCAGCTGGCCGGGCACCTGCTCGTCGCCGACCCGCTCGAAATCGCTGCCGGTCCAACGCGCCACGCCATGCTTGGTGCCCACCCACAGGCTGCCGTCGGGCAGCGTGGCCAGATAGGGCACCGCAGCGGCCGGCAGGCTGCGCGGATTGTTCGCCTCGGGCAGGAAGCGCTGCACGCGATCATTGCCATCCACCCGGTACAGCCCGCCTTCGTGGGTACCGAACCAGATCGAGCCATCGGGGGTGGCGGCCAGGCTCCAGATCGTATTGGTGCTCATCAGCGGCTGGCTGCTGCGGTCGAAGAACCGCAGCTGCCGGCGGTCGGCCGACATCCTTACCAGGCCGGCATTCTCGGTGCCGATCCACAAGCGGTTGCGGGTATCGACCAGTACGGTCCAGATGCGGTTGTCGCGCAGGCCATCCTCGGAGCGCCAGACCCGGTAGTTGCGGCCGTCGTATCGTGCCAGCCCGTCATTGGTGGCGATCCACAGGTAGCCGTAGCGGTCCTCCGCCATGCGGTTGACGGTGTTGGACGGCAGGCCATCGAACACCGTCACCTGCCGGGGCGTGGGCGGTACCGGCTGTGCGGCAGCGGGCGCCAGGCAGCACAGCAGAAGCATCAGCAGCATCGCCGACCGCAGATACGCCACTGATCGCCTCCTCACGCGTTCCCAGATGGTGCCCCGTCGTGCGGGCGTCGGCATGGTAAACCGAAAGTCGCGCCGTTCACGCCCGGCGCCGGCGCAATCAGCCCTCACCCTGGCGCTTGCTGCGAGCCTGCACGATGGCCGCCACCAGCATGTCGCCCGTGACCGGCTTGCGCAGGAAGCCGTCGAAACCGGCGGCCAGCACCTGCGCCTCCGCATAGGCATCGGACCGCGCGGTCACCGCCACCAGTGGCAGCTCATAGCCCATGGCGCGCAGCTGACGGGCGATCGCCGTTCCGTCCAGGGCCGGCAGATCCAGGTCGAGCAGACCGACATCGAACCCCTCGGTCGCGATCTCCGACAAGGCTCCCAGGCCGTGCAGCACGTGCACTACGTCGTGGCCACGACCGCGCAGCAGGCCGGCGATGACGTCCGCTACCGTGGCGTCATCTTCGACCAGCAGGATGCGCAGCGGCGGCAGCGGCGGTGGCGACGCCCTGTCGGAACCACTGTGGGCAGCCTGGCGGGTCCACGGCAGCGGCAGCTGCACGCGGAACCGTGCGCCCCTGCCCGGCTGGCTGTCGACATCGATGCGCCCACCCATCGCCACGGCCAGTTCCTGGCAGATCGCCAGGCCCAGCCCGCTGCCGCCATAGCGCGATGCTGTCCGCGGGCCATCGGCCTGCTCGAAGCGATGGAACAGACGCTGCTGCTGTTCGGCATTGATGCCGGGGCCGGTATCGAACACCTCGAAGCACACCCCGCCGCCATCCTCCTGCAGCCGCACGCCCAGGCCGACCTGGCCGCGCTCGGTGAACTTGATGGCATTGCCGAGCAGGTTCAGCAGGATCTGGCGGATGCGCATTTCATCGCCACTGACGCTGATCGGGCCGGGCAAGGCATCCTCGCGTACAAAATCGAGCTGGCGCTGCTGCGCCATCGGCCGCATCAGCATCTGCACCTGGTCCAACAGCGCGGCAAGATCGAACGGACGCAGGTCCAGCTCCAGCCGCCCGGCTTCGATCCGGGCCAGGTCCAGGGCATCGTTGACCAGACGCAGCAGATGGCTGCCCGCCTGCTGGATCGATCCGGCATAGCTGCGCTGTACCGGATCCAGTGATGTGGCCAGCAGCAGTTCGCTCATGCCCAGTACGCCGGTCATCGGCGTGCGCACCTCATGACCCAGCGTGGCCAGGAAGTGGCTCTTGGCCTGCGAGGCCTGCTCGGCCAGCTGCTGCTTGTGCACGGTCAGCTGCCACTGCTGGCGCCTTCTCAGACGGCTGCGGATCGCCCATGCCAGCACCAGCAGCAGCAACGAGCCCAGCAGCAGGTAGCCGAAGATCGCCATGCCGCTGCGCCACCAGGGCGGCAATACCTTCACCTGCAGTTGCTGCGACGGCGTCCACGGACCACTGTCGGTGGCCGCCTGTACTTCGATCACGTAGGCACCGGGCGCGAGGCGCGACAGCGTGCGCTGGCCGTCGCCGCCCTGCTCCACCCAGTTCTGGTCATAGCCCTGCACCCGGAACCGATAGCGGTTGCCCTGCGGGTTGCCGTACGAGAGCAGCCGCGCGTCGATCTGCAGATCACGGTCATCCGGACCCAGCAGCAGCACCCCGGTGGTCGGCAGGGGTTGCCAGCCGCGCGCATCGTCGCGACGTACGCGCACCTGCGCGATCACCAGCGCGGAGGATGGCAGCGGGGTGTCGGCGGCATTGACGTCGAAACCGACCGCGCCGGTCTGGGTCACCGCGAGCACGCGGCCATCGGCGTTCACCGCAGGCGGCCGGCCGGTGAATTCGGCATCGGGCAGTCCGTCGCGCTCGGTGAACTGCCTCAGCCGCTTCGTTTTCGGATCCCAGCGCAGCAGACCGCGCGGCGTGGTGGCCCACAGGCGGCCATCGTCGGCCAAGGCCAGCCCACCCATGCTCAGGGGTGGCACGCCGGCGGCAGCATCGACGCGCTGCACCAGGCGCAGGCTCATGCCATCCCACTGGTAGCGCTCGAAGGCGCCCTGGCGGGCGAGCCACAGCTGCTGCGGATCGATCCACACCAGGTCGTAGATCGATCCCCGCGAGACGCCAGGAACCGCCTCGAAGCGCTCACCCTGCTGGCGCCAGAGGCCCATGTCACCCATCACCCAGGCCTGCCCGCGCGGATCGAATCGAATCTGTTCGATCGGCGCATCGCCCAGGCCGCGGAATCCCTCGACGGGGAAGCTGCGCAGCACCCGGCCATCGTCCAGACGCTGCTGCACGCCGACATTCATCACCGACACCCAGGCGGTGCCATCCGGCGCCTGCCGCATCAGGTCGATGCGCTGGCGCAGGTCGGAGCCGCCGTCGATGCGCCACTCCCGGGTTGCGCGGGTAGCCGGGTCATAGACGGTGATGCGCCCGGCGCGGCCCAGCCAGAGGCGGCCGTCCGGCCGCGGCAATACCGACCAGACCGCGCCACTGCCCAGCTCGCGATCACTGGCAAGCAGACTCAGCACGCCCTGCGCATCGATCCGGTACACGCCGTGTGCCGAACTCACGTAGTAATTCCGGCCATCGGTGGCCGCGCTGAGCAGGTACTGGCTGTCCAGCGGTTTGCCGTCGAGCTGGTTCCAGGTGGAGAAGCGGCGCCAGTCCGGCGGCAGATAGGCCAACCCCTGGCTCAGCAGGGCCACCCAGACCCCGCCTTCGTGGTCCTGCAGCAGATCGAGCACGCCGCTGTGGGCGGTCAGGAAGCCGCTGCCGCGATCGCCCTCCAGGCGCCACAGTGTCTGCGCATCACCGCGCAGCAGCCCATCCGAGGTACCTGCCCAGTAGCCTCCCTGCCGATCCGCCAGCACCAGTGCCGAGCGAAAGCGATCACTGCCGGACCAGCGTGGACGGCTGACGCGGTCCTGGGCATCGATGCGGAACAGGCCTTCGTTCTGGCTGCCGACCCAGATCGATCCATCGGGGTCGCGGCTGAGACGCAGCACGCTGACCCTGCCCAGCTCGCGCGGCGCGATGGCCTCGAAGCCGTTGCCGTTCCAGCGGGCGACACCGGCCTCGGTACCGACCCACAGGCGGCCCTGCGCGTCGACCAGGCTGCTGAAGATGGTGTTGCTGGGCAAGCCGCCGGGGCGCTGCGGATCATGCTGGAAGAAGCGCAGGCTGCCATCCTCGCCGAAGCGGCACACGCCATGGCCGCTGGTGCCGATCCACAGCGCATCGCCCGCATAGGCCAGTGTCCAGAACTGGCTCTGGCATTCATTGTTCACCGCGGCGAAGCTGGAGAAACGCTCGCGATCCGCGTCCAGCCGGGCGATGCCCTTGCCGTTGATGCCGACCCACACCCGGTCCAGCGGATCCACCAGCAGGGTCTCGATCTCGTTGCCCGGCAGCGAACCCGGCCGCTCCGGTTCATGCTGCCAGACCCGCAGCGTCGTGCCGTCATAGCGGGCCAACCCACCATCGGTGGCCGCCCAGATGTACCCCTGGCGGTCCTCGGCCAGGGCCACGACCATGCGCGACGGCAAGCCCTCGGCGGCGCCGAAGCGGCGCAGTCGTGGTGTCTCCCCAGCCATGTCCAGAGTCGCGGCCACCGTGGCGCTTGCCAACAGCAGCAGACCCGTTACTGCGATGCCTCGGCACCACAGACGCCAGCCACTCGTCATCCTGAACCCCCGATCCAGCCGCGATTGTCACACAGCCCAGGCTTCACGACTGCAACAGCCCGTTTCCAGTGGCATCACCACCACGAACTGTTGCAGCCATGCACGCAGCGTTGTCAGGGGGCTGTGCGTATGATCGCAGCGTCCCCTCCCGGAGCCCGCCATCGATGCGACCCCGCCTGCTCCTGCTGCCGTTGCTGCTCGCCGCTGCGCCCGCCTGGGCACAGCTCGATACCTACCGGCTGGATCCGGTGCACACGCGGGTGCTGTTCACGATCGATCATGCCGGCTACTCGCAGGCCATGGGGACGGTATCGGGCAGTGAGGGCCACCTTCAGTTCGATCCCGACAACTGGCGCGAGGCAACCCTGCAGGTCGATGTGCCGGTCGCCCGGCTGGATCTGGGAGATGCCAAATGGAACCAGGCCACGCTGGCCCGCAGCCTGCTTGATGGCGAGCGGTTTCCCAGCGCCCGGTTCGTATCGTCGCGGGTCGAACCGATCGATGCCAACCACGCCCGTGTGTTCGGCACGCTGACCCTGCGCGGGGTCAGCCAGGAGGTCGCGCTGGATGTGACCCTCAATGCCATCAAACGCTATCCGTTGCCGCCGTTCCGCCGCACCGCCGGTTTTTCCGCCAGCACCACGTTGAGCCGCCGCGCGTTCGGCATCACCGCCTGGCCCGGGGTGATCGGCGACGCAGTACAGGTACGGATCGAGGCCGAGGCCTTCCTCGACCGCAGCGACAGGCCGGGAACTCCTGCCCCGGTTCCCCACTCCGACAGCAAGACGGCCCCCAAGGACCCCGCATGACCGCCAAGAACTCCCCTGCCGCCTGGGGCAGTGTCAGCCAGACCCTGCACTGGTTGATCGCACTACTGATCCTCGCCCTTGGCGTGATCGGCCTGACCATGGGCGAACTGCCCAGGACGCCCAAATACTTCTGGGTCTACACCGCGCACAAGTCGATCGGCATCACCGTGCTGGCCCTGGTGCTGCTGCGCCTGGTCTGGCGCCTCTACGCCGGTGCGCCCAAGCCGGTGCCGGGTGTGCCCAGCTGGCAGGAGCGCATCGCCAGCGCTACCCACGTGCTGCTGTACGTGCTGATGTTCGCCATTCCGCTTTCGGGCTGGCTGTACGACTCTGCCAGCGGGCTGCGGCCCTTCCGCTGGTTCGGCCTGGTCGATGTGCCCAAGCTCAGCGGACCGGATCCGCAGGTCGTCGCCGTGTCGCATGCGATCCATGAGTACGGCTTCTGGCTGCTGATCGCTGTGGTGCTGGCCCATGCCGGCGCTGCCCTTTACCACCACCTGTTCCAGCGCGACGCGACGTTGAGCCGCATGCTGCCGCGTGGCTGGCTTGCCTCTCCCCAGAAGGACTGACCGATGAATCTGAAACTGACTACCCCGGCGGCCGTGGCCGCTGCCCTGGCCGGCATGCTGGCCACTGCCCCGGCGTTGGCCGCGGACTATGCACAGGCTCCCGGCGCGGGCTCGATCCTGGTATTTGCCAGCAAGTACGACGGCGAAGTATTCACCGGCAGCTTCCCGGGCTTCGCCACCAAGCTCAGCTTCGATCCCGCCAATCCGGCGGCCGGCTCACTCGACGTCGTGATTCCGCTGGCCGGCGCCAGGAGCGGCAACAGCGATCGTGACTCGACGCTGCAGAGCGCGGACTTCTTCAATGTCGGCAAGTTCGCCACCGCGCGTTACACCGCGAAGGGCTTCCGCGCCATCGGCAATGACCAGTTCGCCGCCGATGGCACGCTGGAACTGCGTGGTGTCAGCAAGCCGGTGACGCTCACCTTCACCTGGAAGCCGGGCACGCAGCCGGTGCTGACCGGCAAGGCCACCGTCAAGCGCCTGGACTTCAGCGTCGGCGCCGGCGATTGGGCCGACACCAAGACCATCCCCGACGAAACCGCGATCAGCACGATCGTGAAGTTCGACGCGAAGTAAGCCACGGGCCATGCCCGGCTCCACCTGGGAACGGTGATACAGGGTAGCGCCGGGCCATGCCCGGCGGCGTCACCCCGCAGCCAGCCAGGCCCGCACCCGCGCCGCATCGAAGGGCCAGTCCAGTTCGCGGCCGCCCGCCTCGTCGCGCAGCACCGGTACCCGCGCGCCGTAGTGCGCCTCCAGCGCTGGATGGTCATCCAGGAACACCGATTCGAACTCGGGCGCGCGTGCCTTGGCCAGTTCGGCCAGGGCCATATCGCACAGGTGGCAGTCGTCACGCTGGAACAGGGTCAACACCGGCTTGCCTCGCTTGGCGGAAATGCTGCGCCGCAGCCATCGGAGGGCCCGGCAAGCCGCTAGAATAGCCGCTTGTCCGGTACCCGCAGTTTGGCATCCATGGCTGTCAGCACGTTCGACGTCTTCAAGATCGGCATTGGCCCGAGCTCTTCCCACACCGTCGGACCGATGAAGGCCGCCGAGCGGTTCATCCATCGCTGGCTGCTCGACCCCGGCCGCCTGCACGAGGTCGCACGCATCCGCGCCGACGTCTACGGTTCGCTGGCGCTGACCGGTCGCGGCCATGGCACCGACAAGGCGATCCTGCTTGGCCTGGAAGGCCAGCGCCCCAACCTGATCGATCCGGACATCATTCCGTCCACGCTGGATCGCATCCGCAGCAGCAAGCGCATCCAGCTGATGGGCCAGCATGAGATCGCCTTCGACGAGAAGCGCGACCTCGGCATGAACAAGCGGCAGAAGCTGCCGTACCACACCAACGGCATGCGCTTCACCGCGTACAACGCCGACGATGAAGTGATCGCCACGCGCGACTATTACTCCGTTGGCGGTGGCTTCGTGGTCAACCAGGACGACGCGGCCGATGACCGCATCGTGCCCGACGAAACCCCACTGCCCTATCCGTTCAAGAGCGGCGACGAGCTGCTCGCGCAGACCGCGCGCAGCGGCCTGAGCATCGCGCAGCTGATGTTCGAGAACGAGAAGTGCTGGCGCAGCGAGGACGAGATCCGCGCCCAGCTGCGCGAGATCTGGAGCGCGATGCAGTCATGCGTGACGCGCGGCATCCGCGAGGAAGGCGTGCTGCCGGGCGGCCTGAAGGTCGGCCGTCGCGCGCCGGCGCTGTACCGCGAGCTGTCGTCGAAGCCGGAAGCGGCGATGCGCGATCCGCTGACCACGCTGGACTGGGTCAATCTGTACGCGCTGGCCGTGAACGAGGAAAACGCCGCCGGTGGCCGCGTGGTGACCGCGCCGACCAACGGTGCGGCCGGCGTGCTGCCCGCGGTGCTGCATTACTTCGACCGGTTCTGCCCGGGCGCGAACGAGCAGCGCGTGTTCGACTTCCTGCTGACCTCGGCGGCGATCGGCATCCTCTACAAGGAGAATGCTTCGATTTCCGGTGCCGAAGTGGGCTGCCAGGGCGAAGTGGGCGTGGCCTGCTCGATGGCGGCCGGCGGCCTGGTTGCGGCGCTGGGCGGCAATCCAAGCCAGATCGAGAATGCCGCAGAAATCGGCATGGAACACAACCTCGGCCTGACCTGCGACCCGATCGGTGGGCTGGTGCAGATTCCCTGCATCGAGCGCAACGCGATGGGCGCGGTGAAGGCGATCAACGCCTCGCGCATGGCAATGCGCGGCGATGGCAAGCACAAGGTGTCGCTGGACAAGGTCATCAAGACCATGCGCGACACCGGCCGCGACATGCAGGACAAGTACAAGGAAACCAGCCGCGGCGGCCTCGCGGTGAATGTCATCGAGTGCTGATGACGGGCATCTGCCGGACGACACCGTCACCGCATTCCGGTTAGGCTCGGGCATCCCCTGTCACGGAATGTCCCATGCGCGTGATCGCCGCCGCATTGCTGGCCTGCCTGCCCCTCACCGCCGCTGCCGCTCCCGCCTATGGGCCGCGGCTGGAGGGCTTCGATTACGGCCATCCGGTACAGACCTTCACCCTGGAATCGCAGCAGCAACCGCTGCAGATGGCCTATCTGGATATCGCGCCGACGACCGCGCCGATCGGCGTGGTGGTGCTCCTGCATGGCAAGAATTTCTGCGCGGCGACCTGGAAGGAAACCATCCCTCCCCTGCTCGCCGCCGGTTACCGAGTGATCGCACCTGACCAGGTCGGCTTCTGCAAATCCAGCAAGCCCGAGCGCTACCAGTATTCATTCGGCCAGCTCGCCGCCAACACCCATGCACTGCTGCAGCAGCTGCAGCTCGGCGGCCTGCCCGTGCACCTGGTCGGCCATTCGATGGGGGGCATGCTGGCGGTGCGCTATGCACTGACCTATCCGCAGGACCTGCGCAGCCTGTCGCTGGTCAATCCGATCGGCCTGGAGGACTGGAAGGCGCTGGGCGTGCCGTGGCGAAGCGTCGATGCCTGGTATGCCGGCGAGCTGAAAACCAGTTACGAGAGCATCCGCCGCTACCAGCTGGACGTGTACTACGACGGCACCTGGAAGCCTGCCTATGAAACCTGGGCACGCATGCAAGCGGGCATGTACGAGGGCGACGGCAGGCAGGCGGTGGCCTGGAGCCAGGCACTTGCCTCGGACATGGTGTTCAACCAGCCGGTGGTGTACGAGCTGAAGAATCTGAAGGTGCCGACCGCGCTGTTCATCGGCCAGAAGGACCGCACCGCGATCGGTCGTGACCTGGCACCGGCAGAAGTGAAGGCACGGTTAGGCAACTATCCGGCGCTGGGCAAATCGGCCGCTGCGGCGATTGCCGGCGCGACGCTGGTCGAATTCGCCGAACTGGGCCATTCGCCGCAGGTACAGGACCCCAGGCAGTTCAATGCCGCGCTGCTGAAGGTGTTGAAAGGGCGCTGAAACTGCGGATCCGCCGGGCATGGCCCGGCGGGCGCAGCGGGACGCTGCTCATCCCACGATGCGCAGCACGTCATCCAGCAATGCGGCAGCAGTGACTTCCGCGCCCGCTCCCGGCCCCTGGATCAGCAACGGCTGGGTGCGATAGCGGTCGCTGTGGATGGCGACGCGGTTGTCGGTGCCCGCCCCTTGCGCCAGTGGATGATCGGCCGGCAGTTCACGCAGCCCCACCTGTGCGCCGTCAGCGTCGACCCGGCCGACGAAGCGCAGAACACGGCCGCTGTCCGTCGCCTGCTGCCAGCGCGCCTGCAGCGGTGCGTCCAGCTGCTCCAGTTCGGCCAATGCTTCGTCCAGCGGCAGCGCAGCCAACGCCGAGGGCACCAGTGAATCCACGTGCACCTGTGCGGCATCCAGCGCCAGTCCGCTGCTGCGCGCCAGAATCAGCAGCTTGCGCCGCACATCCTCGCCGGACAGATCCAGGCGCGGATCCGGTTCGGTGTAACCCGCGGCCAGCGCCTCGCGCACTGCAGCCGAGAACGGCGAACGGCCGTCATAGCGATGGAACAACCAGGCCAGGGAACCGGACAACACCCCCTCGATCGCGTGGATGTGATCCCCCCCGGCCACCAGCGCGCGCAGGCTGCTCAACAGCGGCAGTCCCGCCCCCACGGTGGCACTGTCGCCGTACCGGGCGCCGCTGTCGGCGCAGCTCTCGGCGATGGCCTTCGCGCGTGACAGCTGCCCGCCCCGGCCCAGCTTGTTGGCCGTCACTACATGCACCCCGCGCGCCAGCCACTGCGCATGGCGGGCGGCCACGTCTTCGCTGGCGGTGGCATCAACCACCACATCGCCACGCTCCAGCCCTTCGGCACCGGCCCACGGTGGCACGCTCTGGCCGCCACGCGGTGCGCGCCGCGCCAGTTCGAGCGGCAGGGCCAGATCGCGGTCGATGGCCAGCGCAGTACGCGAGTTGGCCAGCCACTGCACGCTGGGCAGTTCCAGGCCGCGCGCCTGCAGGGCCTGGTAGCGCTGCACGAACGCAGAGCCCACCGTCCCGGTGCCCAGCAGTGCCAGGCGACCGCCGCCCATCGCCGGAATCTCGGCAGCCAGCGCGCTCATGCGTCCACCACCTGTTTGCGACGTGCGGCAGCGTCGATCACCGCTTCGGCGCGTGCCAGCGCCGCGCCCAGGTCGGCCAGCAGGTCGCGCTCGGCCTCGATGCCGACCGACAGGCGCAGCAGCCCTTCGCTGATGCCGGCGGCAGCACGCGCCTCAACGCTCATCGCTGCGTGGGTCATGGTCGCCGGATGCGCGACCAGGCTTTCCACGCCGCCCAGCGATTCGGCCAGGGTGAAGCAGCGCAGTCCATCGACAAACGCGCGCACGGCAGCGTGCGGATCCTCGCCGGCGCAGTCGGCCAGCTCGAACGACAGCATCGCGCCGAAGCCGCTCTGCTGGCGTGCGGCGATGGCATGACCGGGATGGTCGGCCAGGCCGGGGTAATACACCCGGGCCACGGCGGGGTGCGCGTCCAGCAGCGCGACGATCGAGGCCGTGTTCTCCTGGTGCACACGCAGGCGTGCATCCAGCGTGCGCAGGCCGCGCAGGGTCAGGAAAGCGTCGAAGGGAGAGCCGGTCAGCCCGAGTGCGTTGCCCCACCACACCAGCTGTTCGTGCAGCGCGGGATCACGTGCGATCACCGCACCGCCGACGACATCGCTGTGGCCGTTGATGTACTTGGTGGTCGAATGCAGCACCAGATCGGCACCGAAGGAGAGCGGCTGCTGCAGCGCCGGCGACAGGAACGTATTGTCGACCACCACCAGCGCCCCGGCCTTGTGCGCCGCCTCGATGACGAAGCGCAGGTCGGTGATGCGCAGCAGTGGGTTGGACGGGGTTTCCACCAGCACCAGCCGTGGCTGGGTGGCCAGGGCCTGCGCCAGCGTGCGCGGGTCGGTGAGGTCGGCGGTGACCAGTTCGAAATGCCCCTTCTTCGCCAGCGCGTTGAACAGGCGCCAGCTGCCGCCGTAGGCATCGTGCGGTACCACCAGCGTGTCGCCCGGCTGCAGCAGGGCATTCAGCACCAGGTTGATGGCGCCCATGCCGGTAGCGGTGACCACGCCACCGGCTCCGCCTTCCAGTTCGGCCAGTGCTTCGCCCAGCAGGTCGCGCGTCGGATTGCCACTGCGCGTGTAGTCGTACTGGCGCTTGTTGCCGAAGCCTTCGAAGCTGAAGTTCGACGACAGCACGATCGGTGGAGTGACCGCGCCATGGGCGGTGTCACGATCGATGCCGGCGCGGACGGCGGCAGTGGTGCGACAACAGGACGGCTCGGCGGCGTGCAGGCTCATGCGGTCTCTCCAGAAGTGCGGAAGGCGGTAGCGAGGATCGCGTCGATGCGATCGGTTTCTTTGAGGAAGGCGTCGTGGCCGTATGGGGAGCGCAGCACGCGCAGGCTGCCGCGCGGACCCAGCCCCTCGACCAGACCGACCAGGTCGGCCAACGGCACCAGCCGATCGCCTTCCACGGCCACCACCACGGTTGGCGGCAGGATGGCGGTGGGATCCACGCGGTGCAGGTCGATCGATTCGGACAGGCGCAGGTAGGCGGTCACTGGGGTGCGCGCGACGTACTGCGCGCCCGCCGCGTCGAGGTAGTCCTCGGCGGCCACACGGACGCGGCCGTTGACCACCTCGGGCGGAGCGTCGAAGCGCTCGCCGAACTCTTCCGGCGTGCGGTAGCTGAGCATCGCGAACTGCCTGGCCAGTGCCAGGCCATGGTCTTCACCGCATTGCAGCTGTCCCAGGGCGACCGCCCGGCGCTGCAACGCACGCCACGCCGCGGCATAGGGGTGCGGACGGTGCGCACCACTGGCCAGCACCAGCTGGCGCACGCGGGCGCGATGGCGGACAGCGAACTGCTGCCCGACCAGGGCGCCATAGGAGTAGCCGACAAACGCCTTCAGTGTGCGGATGCCCAGGTGATCCAGCAGCAGGGCCAGCGCGTCGGCCTGGTCGGCCGTGTCGATCGGCACGTCCAGCGCGCCATCCGCACCGATGAAGTCGAACGCCAGAACGCGCAGCTGCTGCGGATCGAGCGTGCGGCCACTGCCGACCAGTTCCTCGGCCCAGCCCTTCTCGGCGAACTGCGCGTTGGACGCCACATGGCGATGGGCGGAGATGCCGCCAGCCAGTACCACCACCGGTGCATCGACCGGTCCCACCCATTCGTAGCGAACGCGTACCGGGCACGCGCCGGCGTGGCGCATCGACAGCACCGCGGCGAACTCGCCGCGCTCGGCGTGCACGCGGTCTTCGACCGGCACGCTGACGGGGACAAAGGGTTCGGGGCGAAGCGTGGTGCTGGGGGCGAAGCTCATGGCGGGATCCGTTAGGGGAATCGGCCATCGAGCCTTCGCGGGGCTCGCGTTCGAGATGCACCTGCGGTGCATGGTTCGAACCATCTTCCGGTGGACGCCACGGTCCCCGCAGGATTTGGCACCTACGCCGGCGCTTGCGCGCCTGCGGGCTGCCCCGGCTTCAAAGGGCCTGTCCCTCTGCCGGTCTCGATGGTGGAGCCACGATGCCATCGCTTTCCGCGCATGTCAATCCCTTCATGCGGATAAAGCGATGAATACCCGGAGCGATCGCTGCGGCCCACCTTTTGCGGATCAGGTACAGTCGCGGCGGTCCCCCTGTCCGGAACGCCCGATGCCGCGCCTGCCCTTGTCCTGCCTGCTGCTGCCGTTGCTGATCAGCACCACCGCCGGAGCGGCCGACTGGCGGCAGGGCTGGGGCCTGGTGCCCTCACCGGCCCCCGCGCCCAGCACGCAGGGCATCGGCCAGGCGGCCCCCATGGCGCAACTGCGGCTGCAGCAGGTGGGCGAATACTGGCAGGCCCGGATCGACAACACCCTGGCCGGCCCATTACAGGTTGAACTGCGCGCTGGACCCGGGCGCCCCATCGAGGGCCTGCCGGTACGGTCGCTGGTGCAGGGCGACAGCAGCTTCGTGGTCGGTCACCTGCCCCCGCCCGTGGGCGGCAGCACGCTCGACGTACGCCTGCAGTCGGTACCGGGCCGTCCCGACGCCCGCGCCGAAGACGTGGCCTACCGCCTGCCGTTCGACGCCGCACGCCTGCGCGTGGACCAGGCGCCGCAGGGCCGGTTCAGCCACGATGACGAGGAGAACCGCGACGCCGTGGACTTCGCCCTGCCCGAGGCGACGCTGGTGCTGGCCGCGCGCGAGGGAACCGTGATGCAGATCCAGGACGGCTTCCGCGGCAACGGCCAGGACCGCGAGCGCGACGGCGGCAGGGCGAATTTCATCCGTGTCCTGCACAGCGACGGCAGCATGGCGCTGTACGGCCATCTGCAGGCAGGCGGCATGCGCGTCCGTCGTGGCCAGGCCGTGCAGGCCGGACAACCAATCGGCCTGTCCGGCAACAGCGGCTACAGCAGCGCCCCGCACCTGCATTTCGTGGTGCAGGTCAACCGCGGCATGGCCCTGCGCTCGGTACCCGTGCGCATCTTCACCTCCCAGGGACAGCTGCAGTTCGCCCGCCAGGGTGATACCGAGGGCGCGGCCGGGCGCTGACCGGCCACGGCCGGTATAATCAGGCGCTTATCTCTTTGAAAAGCGCCCCGGGCGGGCGCCACTGCCATGTCCGAAGTCGCCACCGAAGCGTCGCGTCGCCGCACCTTCGCCATCATCTCCCATCCTGACGCCGGCAAGACCACGCTGACCGAAAAGCTGCTGCTGTTCGGAGGCGCGATCCAGATGGCCGGCTCGGTCAAGGGCCGCAAGGCGGCCCGCCATGCCACCTCCGACTGGATGGCACTGGAGAAGGAACGCGGCATCTCCGTCACCTCCTCGGTGATGCAGTTCCCGTATGAAGGCAAGATCGTCAATCTGCTCGATACCCCCGGCCACGCCGACTTCGGCGAGGACACCTACCGCGTGCTGACAGCGGTGGACTCGGCACTGATGGTGATCGACGTGGCCAAGGGCGTGGAAGAGCGCACCATCAAGCTGATGGAAGTGTGCCGCCTGCGCGACACCCCGATCATGACCTTCATCAACAAGCTCGACCGCGAGGGCAAGGATCCGATCGAACTGCTGGATGAAGTGGAAACCGTGCTGGGCATCCAGTGCGCGCCCGTCACCTGGCCGATCGGCATGGGCCAGCGCCTGAAGGGCGTGGTCCACCTGCTGACCGGCGAGGTGCACCTGTACGAACCGGGTCGCAACTTCACCCGCCAGGATTCGACCATCTTCCCGTCGATCGACGCTCCCGGCCTGGCCGAGAAGATCGGCGTACAGATGCTGGCCGACCTGCGCGATGAACTGGAGCTGGTGCAGGGCGCCAGCCATCCGTTCGACCTGCAGGCCTATCGCGAGGGCAAGCAGACGCCGGTGTTCTTCGGTTCGGGCGTGAACAACTTCGGCGTGCAGCCCCTGCTGGACTTCTTCGTCGAGCACGCGCCATCGCCGCAGGCACGCGCCACCACCGGCCGCGAGATCGCCCCGGAAGAGAGCAAGCTGACCGGCTTCGTGTTCAAGATCCAGGCCAACATGGACCCGCAGCACCGCGACCGCGTCGCCTTCATGCGGGTGTGCTCGGGCCGCTTCAGCGCGGGCATGAAGACCTTCCACGTGCGCACCGGCAAGGAGATGAAGCTGGCCAACGCCCTGACCTTCATGGCCAGCGACCGTGAAATCGCCGCCGAGGCCTGGCCAGGCGATGTGATCGGCATCCACAACCACGGCACCATTTCCATCGGCGATACCTTCACGGAAGGCGAGGCCGTCACCTTCACCGGCATCCCCAACTTCGCCCCGGAGCTGTTCCGCCGTGCGCGCCTGCGCGATCCGCTCAAGCTCAAGCAGCTGCAGAAGGGCCTGGCCCAGCTCTCCGAAGAGGGCGCGACCCAGTTCTTCCGGCCGCTGACCAGCAACGATCTGATCCTGGGTGCGGTGGGCGTGCTGCAGTTCGACGTGGCCGCTTACCGCCTGAAGGACGAGTATGGCGTGGAAGCCACCTTCGAGCCGGTCAGCGTCACCACGGCGCGCTGGATCCACTGCAGCAACGAGAAGAAGCTGGAAGAGTTCCGCGAGAAGAACGCGCTGAACCTGGCGCTGGACGCCGCCGGCCATCTGGTCTATCTCGCGCCGACCCGGGTCAACCTGCAGCTGGCACAGGAGCGCGCGCCCGACGTGCGCTTTGCCGCCACCCGCGAGGCCGCGCACACCCTAACCGCTGGCTGAATCCGGCCAGTCAGGACATCGGACTTCCGTGTGGAGGCGGGCGTGCATGCGCCCGCCATCGCGGCGATGATAGGGGGGCGCGGGTCCCCCTCCCCGCGAATGATGCCTACGCCATGTCCTCGACTTCCGTTGCTTCGATCCGCGAAGAAATCGCCAGTGCGCTGACCCACGGTCTCGGCGCCGTACTGGCGCTCGGTGCGGGTGCCGTGCTGATCACCCTGGCCGCCATCTACGGCGATGGTTGGCAACTGGCAGGTGCGATCGTGTTCGGCATCGCGCTGCTGCTGCTGTACACCGCCTCCACCCTCTACCACGCCATCCAGCATCCGGTTGCCAAGGGCAGGCTGAAGGTCTTCGACCACTGCGCGATCTATGTACTGATCGCCGGTACCTATACGCCGTTCACGCTGATCGGCCTGCGTGGCCCGTGGGGCTGGGGTCTGTTCGCCGCGATCTGGACGCTGGCCCTGGCCGGCGTGGTGTTCAAGCTGTTCTATACCGGCCGCTTCAAGCGCCTGTCCACCGCCATCTACGTGGCCATGGGCTGGCTGGTGATCGTCGCGGTCAAGCCCATGCTGGCCTCCATCGATGGCTGGACGCTGGGCTGGCTGCTGGCCGGAGGTATCTCCTACACGCTGGGAACCTACTTCTATCACCGCGAATCGATCCCCTATTCGCATGCGATCTGGCACCTGTTCGTGATCGGCGGCAGTGTCTGCCACTTCGTCGCGGTGACCATGCAGGTGCTGTAGATATCCGTGCCACACGCGTTCCTGTGCACACCGCGCACATGAACGCTTCGCGCTGCGTCCACCCGCGCAGGGCAACCATGGCAGCGTGAATGCGACTGCCTCCCCTGCTCCGCCGCGTCCGTCGCGCTGGCGCTTCCGCCGCCCTGGCCCGCGAGGCCAGCGCTGGCTGGCGGTGCTGGTGTTCCTGCTGGCGACCATCCTGGTATTGATCGCGCTCTGGGACTGGAACTGGTTCAAGGGGCCGGTCGAGCGGGCGGTACAGGCGCGGACCGGCCGCGTGCTGCAGATCGGCCACCTGGATGTCGACCTCGGCCGTACCAGCACGATCCGCGCCGACACCGTCACGTTCGCCAATGCGTCATGGGCGAAGCAGCCGAACATGGCCAGTGCCGACCGGGTCGAAATCGACCTGCGGGTGTGGCCCCTGCTGCGGGGCAGCGTGCAGCTCCCCGAGATCCGCCTGACCCGTCCCGACGTGCTGCTGGAAACCGCCCCACGCAAGGGCGAGCCGGGCAACTGGGATTTCCTGGGTGACAGCCGCGGCGGCGCCACGCCCCAGCTCAAGCGGCTGCGTATCGATGACGGCCGCCTGCAGTTCATCGACGCGGCGGGTCGCACCGACATCCATGTCAATGTGCGTAGTGGCCGGCCCAGGCAGGCGGATGCCGCGCCGCCCCTGCTGGTGCAGGGCAAGGGTCGTTGGCAGGGCAATCCTTTCACCCTTCGCGGCGGCACCGAATCTCCGCTGGAACTGACCGACAGCGATCATCCCTTCCGCATCCATCTTGATGGGCGTGCAGGTGCCACCCATGCCGTCGCCCATGGCACCCTGACCAATCCCTTCCAGCTGCAGGTGCTCGACCTCGCTTTCGCGCTCAGTGGCCAGGATCTGGCCGACCTGTATCCCCTGCTGGGCATCGCCATTCCGCCTTCGCCGCCCTATGCCCTGGAGGGGCGCCTGAAGCGCGACCATAACGTGTGGCGCTACGAGCAGTTCACCGGCAAGGTCGGCGACAGCGATCTCGGCGGCAATGTGAAGTTCGAAACAGGTGGTGCGCGCCCGCGCCTGACGGCCACGCTGGAGTCCCGCCGGCTGGACTTCGACGACCTGGCCGGCTTTGTCGGCGCCCCGCCCAGAACCGGTGGCGGCGAGACCGCCAACGCCGAGCAGAAGGCCGAGGCCGCACGCGTGGCGGCGCGTACCAGGGTGCTGCCGGACACGCCGTACAATCTCGGCAAGCTGCGCGCGATGGATGCCGATGTGCGCTGGAAGGCACATCGCATCAACGCACCATCGCTGCCGCTTGACGATATGGATGCGCATCTGCTGCTGGACGATGGCGTGCTGCGGCTGGACCCGCTGAACTTCGGTGTGGCCGGTGGTGACATCCGCAGCACGATCCGCATGGATGCGCGGCAGCCGCAGATCGCCACCGCGCTCAAGGCCAGCGTGCGCGGCGTGCAGCTGGGACAACTGTTCCCGGATGCGAAGCTGGCCGAGCAGGCCAAGGGCGGCATCGGTGGCGAAATCGACCTCAGCGGCCGCGGCAACTCGATCGCCGCCATGCTGGGCAGCAGCAATGGCGATGTGGGCCTGGCAATGGGACGTGGCCACGTCGGCAATCTGGTGATGGAACTGGCCGGGCTGGACATCACCGAGGCAGTCAAGTTCCTGGTGACCGGCGACAAGCAGATTCCGCTGCGCTGCGCCTTTGCCGACTTCGGCGTACGCGAGGGATTGATGACCAGCCGCACGTTCGCCGTCGATACCACCGACACGCTGATTCTCGGCGAAGGCACCGTCAGCCTGCGCGATGAGTCGCTGGACCTGCTGCTGAAGCCACGGCCGAAGGACCGCAGCATCCTCGTGCTGCGCTCGCCGCTGCACATCGCCGGAACGTTCAAGGATCCTTCGTTCCGCCCGGACTTCAAGGCGCTCGGCGTCCGCGGTGCGGTCGCCCTGGCACTGGGAAGCATCGCGCCACCGGCCGCACTGCTGGCCACGATCGAACTGGGCCCCGGCAAGGACGCCGACTGCGGCGGGCAGTACGCGAAGTAGTAGCGTTTGTTGGATCGCGAATTGAGGGGCACGCGCGGAACGACAAAGTGTTGCCAACCCAGATTGGCCGCTACCCACCGCGCTCGCCGCAATGTATCCAGAAGCGGAGGGCATGGCCGTGCAGGACCGTTGGCGCCATGGATGGCGCCATCGAGCCCCCTGGATGGGTTTACGGCGTGTCC
>NZ_JBRRET010000026.1:0-57405 GCF_056760435.1 Stenotrophomonas sp. STEN008
GGGGGCGGGGGGGGGGGTGGGGGCCCCGCCGGGCTTGTGTGGTTTTCTTGCGGGGTCCGCCCCCCGCCCCCCCCCCCCCCCCTTCCGGCCCATCAGCAAGGCGCCGCTTTTGCTTTGGCTTTGGCTTTGGCTTCGGCTTCGGCTCCGAACAGCGGGCCGGCGGGCCGCAGGCCCGCCAGCGAAAACTCATCCCGCCACGATGTACTGCTGCAGCTGGTCCAGCTCGCGGCGCTGTGCATCGATCACCGACTTCACCAGATCGCCGATGGAAATCACGCCCAGCACTTGTCCCCCCTCCACCACCGGCAGATGGCGGATACGGTAATCGGTGACCAGCTGCAGGCAATGTTCGACCTGTTCGCCGGGCGCCACCGTCACCACCTTCGCAGTCATGATCTCGGCTACCGCCGTATCGCGTGAGGAACGATCGCGCAGGACAATCTTGCGGGCGTAATCACGTTCGGACAGGATGCCGACCAGTCGCGGCCCTTCCATCACCAGCACCGCACCGATGCCCTTCTCGGCCATCAGCCGGATCGCATCGATCACCGCCGCGCCGGGCGCGACCGCATGCACTTCAGGGGACTTGCCGTCCAACAGTTGCCGTACCGACGTCATCTGCCTGCCCTCCCAGGGTGGGTTGCACGACGGAGTCTGCCACGGACGATGCTAGCCAGGCGTCAACCAGGTACAGGGGACGCTGCTTGGACTCCTCATACAGGCGCCCCAGGTACTCGCCGATCAGGCCCAGCGCGATCAGCTGCACGCCGCCCAGGAACAGGATCACCGCCATCATCGTCGGCCAGCCCGCCACGCGGTCGCCGTACATCGCGGCCTTCACGATCACCCAGACACCGAACACGAAGGCCACCGCCGCAGTGGCCAGGCCCAGATAGGTGGCCGCGCGCAGCGGCACGGTGGAGAAACCGGTGATGCCTTCCAGCGCGAAGTTCCACAGCCGCCACAGGCTGAACTTGCTGCTGCCGGCCACCCGCGGGTGGCGCTGGTACGGCACCGCCACCCGGCGGAAGCCAACCCAGCTGAAAAGCCCCTTCATGAAACGGTGACGCTCACGCATTTCACGCAACGCGCTCAGCGCGCGTGGCGACAGCAGGCGGAAGTCGCCGGTATCGGCGGGAATCGGCGTGCGCGACAGGCGGCCGATCACCCGGTAGAACATCGCCGCGGTCGCACGCTTGACCCAGCTCTCGCCCGCGCGCGCCCGGCGCGTGCCATAGACGTTGTCATAACCCTCGCGCCACCGCGCCACGAACTGCGGCAGCAGCTCCGGTGGATCCTGGCCGTCGGCATCGAGAATCATCGCCGCACCCTCGCGGACGAGATCCAGCCCGGCGGTCAGCGCGGCCTCCTTGCCGAAATTGCGCGACAGCTTCAGCGCCGACACGCGTGGCTCGGACTGCGCCAGCGCGGCGATCACCTCCCAGGTTCCGTCCTGGCTGCCGTCGTCAACGTAAAGGATGTGGCCATCGATGTCCGGCATCGCATCCAGTACCGCGCACAGGCGCGGGTGCAGTACCGGCAGCGCCAGAGCTTCGTTGCAGGCGGCAATGACGACGGTGAGGCGTTCACGGATCATGCCCGGATTGTACGTCGCCAGTGCGGAGCGGCGCAGACGCCCGCCTCAGTCCTCGGCCAGGTACGCAGCGCCGCCCAGCTGCCGGGCCTGGCGCTGGATCCACGCGGCGCGACGCTGTACGTAGGGACCGGGCGAGGCCGCGCTGTAGCGCCGCGGTGCCGGCAACACGGCCGCCAACCGTGCGCTCTCGGCCGGGCTGAGGCGCGCGGCGTCCTTGCCCCAGAAGGTCTTGGCCGCCGCCTGCGCACCGTACACGCCGTCACCGAACTCGGCGATGTTCGCGTACATCTCCAGGATCCGCTGCTTGGGCCACAGCGTTTCGATCAGCACCGTGTACCAGACCTCCAGGCCCTTGCGGATCCAGCTGCGGCCCTGCCAGAGGAACAGGTTCTTGGCCACCTGCTGGCTGATGGTGCTGGCCCCGCGCAGCCGGCCGCCCCGCGCGTTGTGGTCACGCGCCTTCTCGATGGCCTGCAGATCGAACCCACTGTGTTCGGGGAAACGCTGGTCCTCGGCCGCCACCAGCGAAATCGGCAGGCTCGGCGCCATCTGGTCCAGATCCCGCCACTGGTAGTGCAGCCGGTAGGCCCAGTCGCCCGCACCCAGCGCCTCCCCGTAGCGCCACAGCATCACGCTGGAAATGGGCGGATCCACGAAGCGCAGCACCAGCACCTGCAGGCAGCTGAAGGCCACGAACAGCACCGGCAGCCACAGCAGCCGCTTCCAGTGCCAACGCCGGCGGCGCGGAACGTCACCGGCCACCTTCACCTTGTCCTGCTCTCCCCCTGCCCCCATTAGTGGTGCATCCTTCTTCTGCCTGGCTGTCGGCGCATTATCCGGCAACCACCCCTGTTTCCGCGCGATGTGAGCCGATGACCGCCCAACCTGATTCCCTGATCCGCTTCCTGCTTCCCGACGCGGGTGTCCGCGGCGTACACGTGCGCCTGCAGGCCACCTGGCAGGAAATCCTGTCCCATGCCCATTACCCGGACGCCGCAGCCGAGCTGCTCGGCGAAGCCTGCGTGGCCTCGGCGCTGTTCACCGGCCACACCAAGGTCGACGGCCGCCTGTCCATCCAGCTGCGCAGCAGCACCACGCTGCGCACGCTGTTCGCCGAATGCACCGCCGCCGGCACCCTGCGCGGCATCGCCCAGCTCAGCGAGGGCGCCGACGCGCCGCGCGACCTGTCCAGCCTGGGCGATGACGCCCTCCTCGCCATCACCATCGAGAACCCCGGGCTGGACCCGCGCGAACCGCAGCGCTACCAGAGCCTGGTCGGGCTCAGCGCCGCGGAACTGGACGAGGCCTTCGAGGACTACTTCCGGCAGTCCGAGCAGTTGCCGACGCGACTGCTGCTGGCCGCCGACCGCACGGGGGCCAGCGGCCTTCTGCTGCAGAAACTACCCGGCGACGAGGGCGACGAAGATGGCTGGTCACGCGCCAGTGCCCTGTTCGAGACCCTGGGCAGGGCCGAACTGCTCGCTACTCCCGCCGAGCAGCTGCTGCACCGCTTGTTCCATGAGGAGAACCCGGAGCTGATGGGCAGCAAGCCACTGTCCTTTGCCTGCTCCTGCTCGCGCGAGCGGGTCGCCTCGATGTTGCAGTCGCTGGGCGAGGACGAGGCGCGGGCGGCGGCCGAAGCCACCGGCGAGGTCGAAGTCCGCTGCGAATTCTGCGGACGGGAGTATCACTTCCCGTTGACGGAGTTCGGCATACTGTTCCACGGTGCCGAGGGGGCTGTTCCGGCACCTGAACGCCTTCAGTAAGCGGCGGGTCTTGCACCTGGGGAGGATCAAGGCTTGTTAAGAAATCATAAACACCCTAGGATCGAGTCCCCGCCCCTGCGGGAACTTCCGTTGTCTGTCCCTGTCTGAACTGGTCCGATGCGTACCTATCTGCGTCTACTGCTGGCCCTGCTGATCGCCCTTGGCGCGGTCGCGGGCGCGCATGCGCAGAGCAAGGACACCCGCACGGTGCTGCCGGTGTGGAACAAGGGCAGCGGCAAGGTCGAAGCCCTGCTCTACCTGGAACCCACCGGTGAGCAGGCCGCTGGCGCCCGCTGGCATTTCGGCCGCAATTCGCTGGACGCGGCCTTTGGCCTGTCGTCGGGCGACTCGCTGGGCCTGCTCTGCAGCAACAGCAGCAGTACCAGCATCAGCGGTCTGGCCAGCCACTGCATGCTGGCCAGCCTGGGCGACGACGATGACCTCAGCAGCCGCCGCTTCACCGGCACGGCTGCCCTGAACCGGGGCAGCAGCCGCCTGGGCATCACCGCCGGTACCGGTCGCGAAACACTGCCCGCCTGGCTGGCCGGCCCGAACAAGACGCCGTCGCTGCGTGCCGAGCAGAACGACCTGACCGTGTTCGCGCAGAAGAACATCGGCCGCGAAGGATTCGTGTCCATCGCCGGCACCTACGCCAAGGCACGCCTGGTTCCGCTGGCCGATGCCTCGCCGGCCCTGGTCGATCGCTGGGACAGCAAGAGCCTCAGCCTCGGCGCCGGTTACGGCAACTTCACCGGCAGCATCATCGGCCGCGTGGTCGACGTGCCCGGCCGCCCTGGCAAGTGGGAAGGTCTGGGCATCGGCCTGACCTGGCGGACGCCGTGGTCCGGCCAGCTCACCGTCGGCGCCGAGAACGTGATCAGCCGCGGCAAGAACCCCTTCTCTCCACGCAACGAGAGCAACGACGACGGCACCGTGCCGTATGTGCGTTACGAGCAGGATCTCTGACCGCTCGCACCTCCCTCATGCAGTGACATCGCGGGCGCCGGAAGGCGCCCGTTGCGTTTGCGTGTGCCGCACTCCCTCTGCGCCCCTCCGGCGTTGTCGCAATGTGTGCGTTTCTCGCCGCCGCGACATGTTTCGATACATATCAATGGAAACTTTTTTCATCATTTTTTTTTAACAAACGAGGCACCATGCCACAAACCCTACTGCAAGCCGTTGAAAAGTATTGACATTCCATGAATTTACACAAATCACAGCTTTGATTAACACAGCTTTAATTCTTTGCAGGCGCCCGCTACTATCGGCTCAGCCTCGCGATTTGGAAGCGCACTTTCGCTTCCCCGCCGGGCATAACCCCAGCCAAGATTTCTTGGAGAGAGAGAGCCAATGAATTTCCAGTCCAACAAGCTGCGTGACGCTGTTGTCGTCGCGCTGATCGCGGGTGCGGCCACGTCCGTAACCGCCCAGGCGCAGGAAGCGACCAACCTGGATCGCATTTCGGTGACCGGTTCGCGCATCAAGAGCACCGACATCGAAACCTCGCAGCCGGTCCTGAGCCTGACCCGCGCCGACATCGAAAAGCAGGGTGTGACCTCGGTTGCCGATATCCTGCAGCGCGTCGCCGCCAACGGTGCCGCACTGAACCGCACCTTCAACAACGGTGGTGACGGTTCGGCCGGCGTCAGCCTGCGCAACCTCGGCGCCGAGCGCACCCTGGTGCTGGTCAACGGCCGTCGCTGGACCACCGGTCTGGACGGCAGCGTCGACCTGAACACCATCCCGACCGCGATGATCGAGCGCATCGACGTCCTGAAGGACGGCGCTTCGACCATCTACGGCTCGGATGCCATCGCCGGCGTGGTGAACATCATCACCAAGCAGAACTTCGACGGCGCCGAGGCAAACTTCTACAAGGGCCAGTACAGCCAGGGCGATGGCGATCGTGAAGCCTATGACTTCACCATCGGCACCACCACCGACCGTGCGTCGCTGGTGCTGGGTGCGTCCTACGTGAACGAGAAGGAGGTCATGGCCGGCAATCGCAAGATCTCCGCTGGCGGCCCGCCGTTCTTCAGCGGCCAGAGCGGCACCGGCATCCCGGGCTCCTACGTCCGCAATGATCAGCGCTACGTCATCATCAATGGCGTGGAAACCCCGTTCGTCAGCAACGTGCACGGCTACAACACCGCGCCGGACAACTACCTGCTGACCCCGAACGAGCGCACCTCGCTGTTCGCTGTGGGTTCGTACAACATCACGGACAACATCTCCTTCCGCACCGAGGCGATGTACAACGAGCGCAAGTCCGAGCAGCTGCTGGCGGCCATGCCGGTGACGGGCATGACGCTCAGCGCGGACAGCATGTACAACCCGTACGGCCAGGACCTGACCGGCGTGAACCGTCGTTTCAATGAAACCGGCGGCCGTTCGTTCAACCAGAACGTCAAGAACTGGCACTTCTACGGTGGCTTTGAAGGCTTCTTCGAGTTCGCCGACCGCAACTTCGACTGGGATGTCGGCTACCGCTACGACAAGACCGACCAGAACGACCTGACCTACGGCCTGTTCAACATCCAGCGTCTGGATGAGGCGTATGGTCCGTCGGCGCTCCGCGATGGCCAGGCTGTCTGTCTGACCGCAGGCGGAGCCGTCATTCCGGGCTGCGCACCGATCAATCCGCTGGGTGGCGAAGGTTCGATCTCGCAGGCGGCACTCGACTACACCTCGTTCACCGCGCACGATTCGGCCAGCCTGGTGTCGAAGAGCTACTACGCCAACATCTCCGGTGAGATCGTGCAGCTGCCGGCCGGTGCGCTGGGCTTCGCTGCTGGTTATGAGAACCGCAAGGAAAGCGGCCAGTTCGACCCCGACGCCTTCATCGCAGCGGGCCTGAGCACCGGTAACGGCGCTGCGCCGACCAAGGGTGCTTACGACCTGGACGAGTTCTACCTGGAACTGTCGATCCCGGTCCTGGCCGATCTGCCGGGCGCCCAGCTGCTGGACTTCAGCGTTGCCACCCGTTATTCGGACTACAGCAACTTCGGCAACACCACCAACAACAAGTTCGGTTTCCGCTGGAAGCCGATCGAAGACCTGATGGTGCGTGGTAACTATTCCGAAGGCTTCCGCGCTCCGAGCATCAACAACCTGTACCGCGGCGACACCGATTCGTTCGAGACCTACGCCGACCCGTGTGCCCGGGCCAACAACCCGACCGGCGCAGTGCTGGCGCAGTGTATCGCCCAGGGCGTTCCGGCGAACTTCGTCCAGCCGAACACCGATGGCGAGTCTGGCCCGCTGCAGACCGTCGAGCCGTTCACCTGGAAGTCGAACCCGGATCTGAAGCCGGAAACCTCGACCAGCAAGACGCTGGGCCTGGTGTGGAGCCCGAGCTTCGTCTCCGGCCTGAACGTGACCCTGGACTGGTGGCAGATCAAGATCGAAGACGCCATCACCCGTCCGGCGATCGGCGACATCATGGATCGTTGCTACGGTGGTACCGCGCAGCAGCAGGCAGCCTACTGCGGTCTGATCACGCGTGACCCGAACTACGGCACCATCAACGAGCGCTACACCATCACCAACGTCGACATGCCGCTGATGAACCTGGCGTCGTACAAGGTGGAGGGCTGGGATCTGGGCGTGCTGTACAAGCTGCCGGAAACCTCGTTCGGCCAGTTCACCGTCAGCCTGGACGGCACCTACCTGAGCAAGTGGGAGACCAAGTCGACCGAAGATGCTCCGGTTGATGGCCGTCAGGGCCGCTATCTGGACCAGGATCCGTACTGGCGCGTCCGTTCCAACCTGTACGTCGACTGGTCCTACGGTGACTTCGGTGTCAACTACGGCCTGCGCTACAAGTCGGGCATGACCGAAGACTGCCTGCTGGGCGCATCCACCCGTGCCTACTGCTCGGATCCGGAAGGTCGCAAGAACCACATTGGTGCCACCACGTACCACGACATCCAGGTGCGCTACAACACCCCGTGGAAGGGCACCATCATGCTGGGCCTGAACAACGCGTGGGACAAGGATCCGCCGGTCTCGTACACGGTGTCCTACAACATGTTCGACCCGCAGTACGACCTGCCGGGCCGCTACATGTACATGCAGTACAAGCAGAAGTTCTGATCGGTTGATCGATCGATGACTGCAGCAACGGCCCCGCAAGGGGCCGTTGTTCTTTCTGCACTGCCGGCGCGTACCACCCTGCACCGGCAACAAAAAAGCCGCGATCAGGTCGCGGCTTTTTCGTGGGCAACGGAAACCGTCAGCCGTTCGGAATGAGCGTCTCGATCAGGTGTTCGACATAGGCCTCGAAATCCTCCCGCGCCTGCTTCGGCTGCTGCAGCTGCAGCGACAGCTGCAGGAAGCCCACATAGGCCGCATAGGCCAGGCGCGCACGATGGCGTGCGTCGGTGGAGCTCAGGCCTGCCTGGCGGAACGAGGCGATGAGGTAATCGAGGCGACGCTGCGAAACGCGGTCGATCACCGGCCGCACCATCGGATGGTCCAGCGCCTTCAGCAGTTCGCTGTAGATGATGTGCGGCTGCACTTCGTGCGCCACCATCTGGAACAGCTGACGCAGGCGCGCGCGCGGATCCGGCACGTCTTCCAGGCTGCCGAACACCTGCTCCTGCTCGAACAGCTCCCACCGCTCCAACGCCGCCTGCAGCAGGGCGTCGCGCGAGGGGAAATGCCAGTAGAAGCTGCCCTTGGTGACGCCGAGGCGCCGCGCCAGCGGTTCCACCGCGACGGCACCCACGCCTTGTTCAGCAATCAGATCGAGGGCCGCCTGGGCCCAGTCTTCGGCGCTCAGGCGGCTGTTGCGGCCGGCGCGCGGTTCGCCGGCAGAAGCGTCAGGTTGATTCATGGAGTGATTTAACCATACGGCGGGGTTCGTTGCAGTACGCGGATGCAGCCGAAGGGCTCCGCTATGCAGACCGGCCACCTGACGCGCCGCACCATACCATGCAGTATTGACATCCCCCGCAACCGATCCATACTAGCAAGTATGGTTACTTCCCCCACACCCGTTGCGTTCCACGACCTGCGTCTGGAAGCCGCGCACGGCACACGGCTGGCCGCCACGGCCAGCGATCACGGCCGCCGCGGCCGGGTGCTGTTCGCCCACGGTTTCGGGCAGACCCGGCATGCCTGGAACGCCACGGCCCGCGCGCTGTCTGCTGCCGGCCTGCAGACGCTGGCCTACGACGCCCGCGGTCACGGCGATTCGGACTGGAATGCCGCCGACCTGCCCTATCACGGCGAGCAGTTTGCCGACGACCTGATCGTGCTGGCCGGCGAACAGCCGCGCCCGCCGGTGCTGGTCGCCGCCTCGATGGGCGGCCTGTTCGGCCTGCTGGCCGAATCGCGCTGGCCGGGCCTGTTCTCGGCGATGGTGCTGGTGGACATCACCCCGCGCTGGGATACCGCGGGCGTGGAGCGCATCCTCGCGTTCATGACCGCCCATCCCGATGGCTTCGCCTCGCTGGCCCAGGCCGCCGACGTGATTTCCGCCTACATGCCGCACCGGCCTCGCAAATCCGAGCAGTCGCTGCGCGCGCTGCTGCGCGAGGATGGTCACGGCCGCTGGCGCTGGCACTGGGATCCGCGCCTGGTCGCCGAGCTGGCCCGCGACAGCGAGCAGCACCAGGATGCGCTGGCCGATGCCGCGCGCCAGGTGAAGTGCCCGATGCTGCTGGTCAGTGGGGGTCGCAGTGACCTGGTCACGCCGCAGACCGTGGCCGAATTCCTGGCGCTGGCCCCGCACGCGCGCCACGTGCAGTTGCCGCAGGCCACGCACATGGTCGCCGGCGACGACAACGACGCCTTTACCGCTACTGTGTTGGACTATCTGGACGTGTTGCCTGCGGTGGACGCCGCAGCTTCGTCCGTCACAAACGAGCACGTCACCGGAGCACGCTCATGAGCATCGTTCTTCCCTTCCTTGCCCTGCTGCTGGCAGGTGCATTCGCCGCCTACCACCGCATGCGGCTGGTCACCTGGACGCTGATCAGCGCCGCGCTGCTGGTCGCCTGCTGGTTCATCCCCTACGTCAACCAGACCGCCACGATCGTCGCCGCCGCCGTGCTGGCCGTGATCGCCGTACCGCTGCTGCTGCCGTTCATCCGCAAGCCGCTGCTGACCGGTCCGATGATGAAGGTGTTCCGCAAGGTGCTGCCGCCGCTGTCGCAGACCGAGCGCATCGCACTGGAAACCGGCTCGGTCGGTTTCGAGGGCGAGCTGTTCACCGGCGATCCGGACTGGAACATCCTGCTCAACTATCCCAAGCCGCAGTTGACCGCCGAGGAGCAGGCCTTCCTCGACGGCCCGGTGGAAGAGCTGTGCCGGATGGTCAACGACTGGGAGATCACCCACGTCCACGCCGACCTGCCGCCGGAGCTGTGGGCCTTCATCAAGAAGAACAAGTTCTTCGGCATGATCATCCCGAAGGAATACGGCGGCCTGGGCTTCTCTGCGCTGGCCCACCACAAGGTGATCCAGAAGCTGGCCTCGGTATCCTCGGTGGTCAGCTCGACCGTCGGCGTGCCGAACTCGCTGGGTCCGGGCGAACTGCTGGTGCATTACGGCACCCAGGAGCAGAAGGACCAGTACCTGCCGCGTCTGGCCGACGGCCGTGAAGTGCCCTGCTTCGGCCTGACCGGCCCGTTTGCCGGCTCCGATGCCACCTCGATTCCCGACTACGGCATCGTCTGCCGGGGCGAATGGAATGGCGAGCAGGTGCTGGGCGTCAGGCTGACGTTCGACAAGCGTTACATCACCCTGGCTCCGGTCGCATCGCTGATCGGTCTGGCCTTCCGCATGTACGACCCGGATGGCCTGATCGGCGAGACCCGCGACATCGGCATCACTCTGGGCCTGCTGCCGCGCGATACCGCCGGCGTCGAGATCGGCCGCCGCCACTTCCCGCTGAACTCGACCTTCCAGAACGGCCCGATTCGCGGCAAGGACGTGTTCATCCCGCTGACCCAGCTCATCGGCGGCGCTGCCATGGCCGGCAAGGGCTGGAACATGCTCAACGAATGCCTGGCCGTGGGCCGTTCGATCACGCTGCCGTCCACCGCCAGCGGTGGCGCCAAGGCCGGCGCTGCGGTGACCGGCGCCTACGCGCGCATCCGCAAGCAGTTCGGCCTGTCGGTCGGCCGCTTTGAAGGCGTGGAGGAAGCACTGGCCCGTATCGGCGGCAAGGCCTACAAGATCAGCGCGCTGTCGCAGGCCACGGCTGCCGCCGTCGACCGCGGCGACGTGCCATCGGTACCGTCGGCGATCGCCAAGTACCACTGCACCAGCATGAGCCGCGAGGTGATCTCGGACGTGATGGATGTCATCGGCGGCAAGGGCATCATCCTCGGCCCGCGCAACTTCGCCGGCCGCAGCTGGCAGGCTGCGCCGATCGCGATCACCGTGGAAGGCGCCAACATCATGACCCGCAGCCTGCTGATCTTCGGCCAGGGTGCGATTCTCTGCCACCCGTGGGTGCTGAAGGAGATGAAGGCTGCACAGGATCCGGATACCCGTGCCGGCCTGCAGGAATTCGACCGCAGCCTGTTCGGCCACATCCGCTACGGCATTTCCAACGCCGTGCGCTCGTTCTGGTTCGGCCTGACCGGCGCCCGCTTCGGTGCCGCCCCGGGCGATGCCTACACCCGCCGTTATTTCCGCAAGCTGGACCGCTATTCGGCCAATCTGGCGCTGATGGCCGACATCTCGATGATGACGCTCGGCGGCAAGCTGAAGTTCAAGGAATCGCTGTCCGGCCGCCTGGGCGATGTGCTGAGCCACATCTACATGACCAGCGCCATGCTCAAGCGCTACCACGATGAGGGCGCACCGCAGGCCGACCAGCCGCTGCTGGCGTGGGCCTTCCATGACAGCGTGCACAAGATCGAAGAATCGCTGTCGGCCGCCCTGCGCAACTTCCCGATCCGTCCGATCGGCTGGCTGATGTGGGCACTGATCTTCCCGCTGGGCCGCCGCGCCGAAGCACCGGGTGATCGCCTGAGCCGTCGCGTCGCCGCTCTGCTGATGGCGCCGAACGAAGCGCGCGACCGCCTGGCACAGGGTGTGTTCCTGACCCCGTGCGAGAACAACCCGGGCGGCCGCATCAACAGCTATCTGGCCAAGGCCATCATGGCCGAGCCGGTGGAGCGCAAGTTCCTGAAGGCGCTGAAGAGCAAGGGCATCGAGGCGCTGGACTTCCAGAGCCAGCTGGACGAAGCCGTGGCCGAAGGTGTGATCACCCAGGACGAGCGCACGCTGCTGGAAGAGCTGCGCACGCTGACCCTGGACACCATCACCGTGGACGACTTCGACACCCACGAACTGCGCGCGGCCAGCTACTACGACCGCCAGCACAAGGACCCGCACTCGCAGGCCGCCTGATCGTCCGCGACACGCGTTGCCTCGACGGCGGGCCTCGGCCCGCCGTCGCTTTATCCGCCCAACGGAATCCCACCATGTCCACGCCCCTGCTCTCGCTCTACAACCGCCTGCAGCGCTGGCCTGCCGGCACCTGGCTGTTCTCGCGCGCGGTGTGCTTCAAGGCGCCCTACTTCGCCAGCATCGCGCCGCGCATCACCCGCCTGGAAAACGGCCGCTGCGAAGGTACGCTGGTGGACCGGCGCAGGGTGCGCAACCACATCGGCACAGTGCACGCGATCGCGATGTGCAATCTGGCCGAACTGACGGCCGGGCTGATGGTTGATGCATCACTGCCGAAGGGCATGCGCTGGATCCCCAAGGGCATGCAGGTGCAGTACCTGGCCAAGGCACGCGGCACGCTGCAGGCGGTGGCACTGCCGGCGCAGCCGATCGTGGTCGCGGCCCAGGGCTATGCGCTGCCAGTGACGGTGAGCGTGCGCGACCGTGCAGGGACCGAAGTGTTCAGCGCGGTCATCGACATGTGGATGTCGCCGGCCAAGTGAGGTTCCGGCCAACGGCGCAGCCCCTCGTGGGTTGGTCGCGTAGAGCGTGTCATGGGTTTGGCCAGGCAGGTTGGGTTCGCGGGGGACGCCGCAAGTACGTCCTTGTAGGCTTGGCCGCGGCATCCATGCCGCGGACACCCCCGCGAACCCAACCCGCCCGGCCTCTGACAGTTTCCGCGGGCGTCCAGCCCACGGAGAAAAAAAAGAAAAGCAACAGCGACAGCAAAAAGCGGCCTATGGGCCGCTTTTTGCTTCTGCTCTTCTTTCTTCTTTTGCGTGGATGGACGCCGCAGAGATCCGTCGGAGGCCGGATGGGTCGAGCCGGGCGGGGTATCCGCGCCATGGATGGCGCGGCTAAGCCCCCAGGGATGGGTTCACGGCGTCCCCGCCTGGCTCGACCCATCCGGCCCAACCGCCAAGCCGCATGCCGCGGCCAACCCACGAGGGGCTGCGCCGTTGGCCGGAACTCTCACACCAGCGCGCGCAGCACCAGCGCCAGGATCGCCGGCAGCGCCTGGATCATGAAGATCCGGCGGCTCACGCTGTACGCGCCATAGCACCCCGCCACGACCACGCAGGCCAGCGAGAACGTCACCAGCACCGGCTGTGCCATCACCAGCCCCGCCACGATGCCGGCCGCCAGGAAGCCGTTGTACAGCCCCTGGTTGGCCGCCAGCACCTGTGTGGTCTGCGCCTTCTCCGGCGTGTTGCGGAACGTCTTCAGCCCCAGTGGCCGCGTCCACAGGAACATCTCCAGCACCAGGAAGTAGACGTGCAGCAGGGCGACCAGCAGAGTCAGGGCGAGTGCGATCCAGTACATGGGCGGTTCCTTGAACAGGGATGGAGAATGGGGTCAGATCCCTTTCCTGCCGGAAAAGGATCTGACCCCGGAAAATCAGCGGTCGCGGGGCAGCTTCTTCTCTTCGCGCAGCACGCCGAACGCGGCCAGCGTCATGAACGCGGCCACCGCGACGCCTCCGATGAACACCACGTGCGAACCGAACAATGCCAGTCCCTTGTGCACCCAGGTGAAGCTCAGGTCGGCCCCACGATAGACCACCGTGTCGATGGCCGCACCGGCCTTGTAGCGCCATTGACGGTCGACACGGGTATAGATCGTCTCGCGTGCCGGCTTGGCCAGGGCGAACTCGCTGGCCCGGGTCATCACCTGCACCACCGCCACCATCAGCGGCATCGGCGACGCCGCCAGCACCGAGAAGCCGATCAGGATCGCGAAGCCGGGAATCAACAGCGCCGGAGCGATGCCGTGGCGCGACAGCAGCCAGCGGGTCAGGCCCAGCTGCATCAGCAGGGCCAGCGCGTTCACCGCCAGATCGATGCGCGAGAAAAATGCGGTGCTCGCCGCAGGGTCGGTGAACGACGCGCGCACGATGCTGGCCTGCTGGTTGTACAGCAGCGTTCCCACGCCGACGCCAAACACCACCATGATGGCCAGCCAGCGCAGCAGGGGCTCGCGCGCGATCAGCTTCAGGCCATCAAGCACGCTGCCGCCCATCGGCTGCTCGCCGGAGACCAGTTGCTGCTCGCGTTCACGCAGCACCGCCCAGTGCCGCAAGCGCCAGATGCACAGCAGGCACACGATCAGGAAGCCGGCCGAGACCAGCATCAGGTTGGCGATACCCACCCGCTGCACCAGCGCACTGGTGATGATCGGGCCGAGGAACGCGCCGAGCGTGCCGGCCGCGCCGATGTAGCCGTAGTACGCACGGGCCTGCACGTTGGAGAACACATCCGCCATGAAGCTCCAGAACACGGCGACGGCGAACAGGTTGAACACCATGACCCAGAAGAAGAAGGCCATGCCCCGCCCCGGCACGCCACTGTCGAACAGTGCGTAGAAGCCCAGCAGGGTCGCGATGAAGAAGCCATACAGGGCCGGCAGGAATACCCGCCGCGGAAAGCGGCTGACCAGCCAGCCATAGACCGGCTGCAGCACCAGCATGATCACGAACACGCAGGAAAACAGGAACTGCAGGACGAAATCCTTCAGTGCGATGCCGTGGCTGGCGAACCAGGCGATCAGCACCGGCGGGAACACCGTCTCCAGGTCGGCCGAAGCCGCCATCGCCTCGCGTACCGGTCGCAGCACGTAGTAGCCGCTCAGCAGGCAGAAGAAGTAGAGGAACGACCACCACAGTGCCGGGGACTCGCGCAGCGCTGCCAGCAGCCCGCGCAACGGCCTCCCGTCCTGCACCGAACTCATGCGGCGCCCCACGCCAGCAGGCAGCGGTTGGACAGCGGCATGGCAGGCTCCGGGGGGCGGCAAAGCGCGTACGTTAGCCAATGCACTGCAACATCGCCAGCGCGGCACGCAGGTGGCACCGCAGGGGACTCGCACGGGCGACCGCCGACACGTTCGGATACACAATCCGGCAGCGTCAAAATTCCAACTTTTTCAACGAGATGCGCATTCATCTTCGCTTTGTTTGTGCACAGGCGAAAAGCGGCGCTAGAATCGCCATCAGCAGTCGCGCACGGGTCCAACCGATGAAAAAGAACAGCCTGCGTCGTCCGATCCGTTCGGCGGCCACCGGTTTGCTGGGCATGCTGATGCCCGTTGCCTTGTCCACCACCGCGCAGACCCCGCCGGCCTTGCCGCCGATGCCGGCCAACATCGAGACCGCGGCCGCGCCGGCCGTCGCTCATACCCAGCCGGCCGCTTACCGTACCGGCCTGATGCCGCAGGTGCAGGCACCCGCCCCCGGCTTCAACGTTGCCAACATCGAATCGATGGCGCAGCAGCTCACCTATGGCGAGCGCGTGCCGGGCATGGCGGTGGCGATCGTGCAGGGCGGACGCGTGCTGAGTGCGCGCGGTTACGGCGTCACCGACGTCAACAATCCGCTGCCGGTCGATGCCCATACCGTGTTCCGGCTGGCCTCGCTGTCCAAGGCCTTCGCGGGCACCATGGCCGGCCTGCTGGTCAATGACGGCACGCTGCGCTGGGACAGCAAGGTCACCGACTATGTGCCCGGCTTCCGCCTCAACTCGCCGGAAGCCACCGAGCGTCTGACCGTCGCCGACGTGCTCAGCCACCGCGTCGGCCTGCCCTACAACGCCTACGACCGTGACATCGAAGGCAACGCCGAGTACTACGCACTGACCCAGAAGCTGGCCAACACCAGCCTCAAGTGCCTGCCAGGCGACTGCTACGCCTACCAGAACGTGGCCTTCAGCCTGATCGGCGACGTCGTCTACGCCGCCTCCGGCAGCTTCTACGAGCAGGCGGTCGAGCGCCGCATCTTCAAGCCGCTGGGCATGAACGATGCCAGCCTCGGCCTGGCCGGCATCCAGGCCAGTTCGCGGTGGGCACGTCCGCATGTGCGCAGCCGTAATGGCTGGGTGTCGCTGACGCCGAAACCGACCTACTACCGGGTCGCGCCGGCGGCCGGCGTCAACGCCAGTGCCAGCGACATGGCACAGTGGCTGCTGGCCCACACCGGTCATCGCCCCGACGTGCTGCCGGCACCGCTGCTGGCCACCCTGCATTCGAGCCTGATCAACACGCCGGGCGAAATGCGGTCGGGCTGGCGCCGCGAGCGTCTGCATTCGGCCGGCTACGCGCTCGGCTGGCGCACCTTCGATTACGCCGGTCATGACGTGGTGTTCCACGCCGGCGCCGTGCAGGGCTACCGTGGCCTTGTCGCTCTGGTCCCGGAGCGTGATCTCGGCATCGCGATCATGTGGAACGGCGAAAGCGGCCTGCCCAGCGGCCTGCTGCCGACCGTGCTCGACTCCGCGCTTGGCCTTCCCTCGCAACGTTGGCTGGACGTGGATACCGACTTCGGCAGCGACAACCTGATGGCCGAGGGCGCAAGCCCGGCGCAGCAGGACAAGCGCAAGGGCAAGGGTGCATCCAGCAACCGCGCGGTCGCCTCGCCGCGCTGAACCGGCACTCCCTGGCATCACCGGAAGGGCGGCCCATCGGTCGCCCTTTTTTCTTGCGGGCTGCAGGCAGGGGATAAAAAAACCCCCTCCTCGCTGGGCAGCCGAGGAAGGGGTTTCAGGGTACGGCTATCGGGAAGTACTTAGATCAGCGGCGCCGGGGTTGCCGGCAGAGCGACCGGAGCGGCCTTCTTCTTGCGGGCGGCCGGCTTGCGCTTGGCGACCTTCTTCGCTGCCTTCTTCGGGGCAGCCTTCTTGGTCGCCTTCTTGGCCGCCTTCTTCGCAACCTTCTTTACGGCCTTCTTGGTCGCCTTCTTGGCGACCTTCTTGGCCGGCTTGCGGGCAGTGGTCTTCTTGGCGGCCTTCTTTGCAGTCTTCTTCGCTGCCTTCTTGGCGACCTTCTTCACTGCCTTCTTCGCGGTCTTCTTCGCCGGCTTCTTGGCTACCTTCTTTGCCGCCTTCTTCACTGCCTTCTTCGCAGTGGTCTTCTTGGCGACCTTCTTCGCAGCCTTCTTCACCGCCTTCTTGGCGGTCGCCTTCTTTGCGACCTTCTTCACTGCCTTCTTGGCAGCGGCCTTCTTAGCGACCTTCTTCACCGCCTTCTTGGCGGCGGGCTTTTTCTTCGCAGCTTTCTTGGTTGCCATGGGATGGCTCCTCGTCAGTGATAGGGAGTTGAAACGCCCAGGTGGATCAAACCCGCGGATGCTGCGTGCGGGGACCGCCGGCGCGTCAGGCGCGCCGTTACGGATGCGGCAATGCCTGCCTCGATCGGCGGAGCAGGCATCGGAACGGGAGTTGCCTTGCATTTCTCCGGGGGAAGCGGGGCCATGTCCACCGTCTTGGGGATCGCGGTGGCTTTCGAGGGGCTGCTTCGCATCGGACGATTGATTCTGCGCACTCGGTTGGGCAGGCAAGGTCTGCTGAGGCGAAACCTAATCACGCTTTTTTTTACTGTCAACAACCCCCGCGAAAAATTTTCACATTGGCGCCGTCCCGGACACCGCCTCCAGCGTCCTCGTTTCGCTTCCGCAGACACCGCTGGCGTGCACAACACGACCGCCACGCGCACCACTGCGTGCGCGCGCGCTCAAGAAAAAACACTTGAAATAAGCACTCTGCGTAGATGCGTGCCATTCCTGCGCCACCTCGCGCGCGCACCCGGGCTACGTATCGCAGCGGCCTGCCGCGCCACCACAACGGGGCCGCAACGAGGCAGAAAAAGTTTTCACATTCGAACGCGCCGGCGCGGGGTGGAAACGCGGATTTGCGCAAAACTGCGCGCGTCCGAAGACACCCTTCCGAAGCGCCTGATGCCGCGTCGTGGGTGTGCAGCGAACCGGGCGTCATGAGTCCGGCGCGGTCGCCGGAACGAAAACGGCCACCCGAAGGTGGCCGTTTTCAAACCAGGAAACAACGACTCAGTGGTCGTCGTTCTCAAGGACTTCGGCGTAAGCGTCCGGGTCCAGCAGCTCGTTGATCTCTTCGGCGTTGGACAGCTCGACCACGAACATCCAGCCTTCGCCGTAGGCATCTTCGTTGATGGTTTCCGGCTTGTCGGACAGCGCCGAGTTGACCTCGACGACCTTGCCGCTGATCGGGCTGTAGACGTCCGAGGCCGCCTTCACCGACTCGACGACAGCGATCTGCTCGCCGGCCTTGGCGTCGGCGCCGACCTCCGGCAGTTCGACGTAGACCAGGTCACCCAGCAGGCCCTGGGCGTGGTCGGAAATACCGACGGTAACGCGGCCATTGCCTTCGACACGGGCCCACTCGTGGGACTTGAGGAACTTGAGGTCGCCGGGGATCTCGCTCATGGGACTGCTCCAGGATTTGCAGGGGGTGGAAAAAACGGGGCTAGTGTAACCAACCGGCCGCCACTGCTGTCAGTGACGTCCGGCACGTTCGGATCAGGCGTCGGCGAGCACGCCGGGCTGGGCCTGGCCTTCGCGCACGAAGGGGAACTTGACCACGCGCACCGGCACCTGCCGGCCACGGATATCGACCGTGACCTGGCCGAGGTCACCTGCCGGCACGCGGGCAAAGGCGATGCCCTTGGCCAGCGTCGGCGAGAAGGTGCCGGACAGGATTTCGCCCTGGCCGCCGGCCGTGGTGACCACCTGGCCGTGGCGCAGGACACCCTTCTCGTCCATCACCAGGCCGATCATCTGCCGCGCATTGCCGGCGGCCTTCTGCGCTTCCAGCACGTCGCGACCGATGAAGTCACGGCCTTCGTCCAGCGACACCGTCCAGGCCAGTGCGGCTTCGTACGGGCTGATGGCTTCGTCCATGTCCTGGCCGTACAGATTCATGCCGGCCTCCAGGCGCAGGGTGTCGCGGGCACCGAGGCCAGCCGGCTTCACGCCTGCAGACAGCAGGCGGTTCCAGAACCCGACCACGGCCTCCTGCGGCAGCAGGATCTCGAAACCGTCCTCACCGGTGTAACCGGTACGGGCAACGAACAGTTCGACGCCCTCATCGGACCGCACCTGCAGCGCGGCGAAGCGGCCGAGTTTGCCCAGCGCCTCGCGGTCGGCGGCGCCGACCAGACCAATGACGAGCTCGCGCGCCTGCGGCCCCTGCACGGCGAGGATGGCCAGGTCAGGACGCTGTTCAACGGACACGTTGAACGGAGCGGCCTGCGTACGCAGCCAGGCCAGATCCTTCTCGCGGGTGGAGGCGTTGACCACCATGCGGAAGAAGTCCTCGCCCAGGTAATAGACGATGAGGTCATCGATGACGCCGCCTTCGGCATTGAGCATGCACGAGTACAGCGCCTTGCCCGGCACCTTCAGCTTGTCGATGGAATTGGCCAGCAGGCGGCGCAGGAACGGCTTGACCTGCTCGCCGCGCAGGTCCACCACGGTCATGTGGCTGACGTCGAACACGCCGGCCTCGCGACGCACCAGATGGTGCTCATCCAGCTGCGAGCCGTAGTGGATGGGCATGTCCCAACCCCCGAAATCGACCATCTTGGCGCCGAGGGCGCGGTGGGTATCGTTGAGCAGCGTCTTCTGGGTCATGACCGTTCCGGCAGCAGAGGAAACAAGAACCCCCATTATCCCAGATCGATCGCCCACGGGCGTGCCGCACCGCAGCGGTTCGCGCACGTACCGCCCGCAGGCTCAGCTGGCCGCTTCAACCACCAGCGTGCTGCCCTGCACCGCGACCACCCGCACCCGTGCCCCGGCCGGCAGTTCCGGACCGCTGACCTGCCAGTACGCATCGTCGATGCTGACCCGACCCTGCCCGTCCGTGATGCCCTGCTGCAATGGCACCACCCGACCGATCAGCTGCTCGGCGCGGCGGTTCAGCAACGGCTTGTCGCTGGCGCGTGCCCGCGACCTGCCCCAGCGCCGGTAGCACTGGATCGAAAGCACGCTCAGCACGACGAAGGCGACCACCTGCCACAGCAGCGGGATGCCGGCAAAGATCGCCACCAGCACGAACACCGCTGCAGCGCCGATGCCGATCCACAGCATGAACGCGCCGGGCAGCAGAGCCTCCGCAGCGAACAGGAGCAGGGCCAGCGCCCCCCAGGCGACGACGTCCCAGCGCATGTCAGCCTCCGATCGGCGGCGGTCGCTTGCCGGCCGCCTTGTTGTCCTGGCTGGCCAGTGCCTGCTTGGCCAGCTCGGCCACGCCGGCGATGGAGCCGATCACCCCACTGGCCTCCATCGGCATCAGCACCAGCTTCTGGTTCGGCGAGCTGGCCAGTTCCTTGAACGCTTCCACGTACTTCTGGGCGACGAAGTAGTTGATCGCCTGCACATCGCCCTCGGCGATCGCCGCCGACACCACCTTGGTCGCCATCGCTTCGGCTTCCGCCAGGCGCTCGCGTGCCTCCGCATCGCGGAACGCTGCCTCGCGCCGCCCTTCCGCCTCCAGCACCGTGGCCTGCTTCTCGCCATCGGCGCGCAGGATCTCCGACTGCCGCGAGCCTTCCGCCTCCAGGATCTGCGCACGCTTCTCGCGCTCGGCCTTCATCTGCCGCGCCATCGCGTCGAGCAGATCGCGGGGCGGCTGGATGTCGCGGATCTCGATGCGGTTCACCTTCACGCCCCACGGGTTGGTGGCATGGTCGACCACGCTGAGCAGCTGGGCATTGATCACCTCGCGCTGGCTCAGCGATTCGTCCAGGTCCATCGAGCCGATCACGGTACGGATGTTGGTCTGGACCAGAGCGATCATGGCCACTTCCAGGTTGGCCACCTCATAGGCGGCCTTGGCGGCGTCCAGCACCTGGAAGAACACCACCCCGTCGACGCGCACGGCGGCGTTGTCCTTGGTGATCACTTCCTGGCTGGGTACATCCAGCACCTGCTCCATCATGTTCACCTTGCGCCCCACGCCGTACACGATGGGGATCAGGAAGTGCAGGCCGGGGGTCATGGTGTGGGTGTAGCGGCCGAACCGCTCGACAGTCCATTCATATCCCTGCGGCACCATGCGCACGGCCTTGAACAGGATGACCACGGCCACGAAGGCCAGTACCACGGTAAAGAACATGGTCGGGAACATCAGGCTTTCCTTATCGGTAGACGTCCAACCCCGAGCATAGCGTGTGAATGCGGCGTGCACACGTTCTCACCACCGCACCCGCCCGCGCAGGATGTCGATGAACATCACCCAGTCGCCCAGGAACGAGTACAGCGGGTGGCGGAACGTGGCCGGGCGGTTCTTCTCGAAGAAGAAGTGCCCCACCCACGCGAACCCGTACCCACAGGCCAATGCCGTCAACAGCAGCAGCGGCTGGCCGCGCAGGATCGCCGCAGCGACCAGCAGCAGTACGCCGCAGCTGCCGATGAAGTGCAGGCGCCGCGACACCGGATGGCGGTGCTCGCTGAGATAGAACGGATAGAAGTCACGGAAGCTGGAGAAACGGGACATGTGCGCACTCCCAACGCCACGATCCACCCCATCATGCCCCTTTCCGGCGGGCCTGGCACTGCCGGCGGTCAGCCCGGCTGGCGCGGCCCGAACATGATCACCGCCATGCCCGCCAGGCACAGTGCAGCACCCAGCAGATCCCAGCGGCTGGGCCGGACGCCATCGACCAGCCACAGCCAGAACAGCGCGGTGCCGATGTACACGCCACCGTAGGCGGCATAGACGCGGCCACTGGCGGTCGGATGCAGGGTCAGCAGCCAGGCGAACAGGGCCAGACTGGCCGCCGCCGGCAGCAGCAGCCAGACGCTGCCTCCTTTGCGCAGCCACAGCCACGGCAGGTAGCAGCCGACGATCTCGGCCAGCGCGGTCAGCAGGAACAGGCCGAGTGTCTTCATTCCTTCTCGGCGGCCTTGGCGTGCTGCCAGAGCGCTTCCTGCGCGTCCAGGTCCAGCGAGGCGAGGGATGTGCCCTGTGCCTCGGCCTGTGCCTCCATCGCCCGGAAGCGACGCTCGAACTTGTGGTTGGCACCGCGCAGCGCGGCGCCCAGGTCGATGTCGGCGTGGCGCGCCAGGTTGGCGCAGACGAACAACAGGTCGCCCAGTTCCTCCTGCAGCCGCGCCTTGTTGCCGGCGATGTCGCCGCGCTCGAACTCCTCGCGCAGTTCCTGCAGTTCCTCGGCTGCCTTGTCCAGGACCGGCAGCGGGCCCGGCCAGTCGAAGCCCACCTTGGCCGCGCGCGACTGCAGCTTCACCGCGCGTTGCCACTCCGGCAGGCCCCGCGAGATTCCAGCCAGGGCGGAATGGTCCTGTTCGCCCTTGGCTGCCCGCTCCGCGCGCTTGATCGCATCCCAGTTGCGCATGACCCCATCGGCATCATCGACGCTGACATCGGCGAAGACATGCGGATGGCGGCGCTGCATCTTGTCGCTGATCGCGCGGGCAACCTCTGCGAAAGCGAACGCCCCCTGCTCTTCGGCCATGCGAGCATGGAATACCACCTGCAGCAGCAGGTCGCCGAGCTCGTCGCAGAGATCATCGAGGTCGCCACGATCGATCGCATCGGCGACTTCGTAGGCTTCCTCGATGGTGTACGGGGCAATGGTCGCAAAGTCCTGCTCCAGGTCCCATGGGCAGCCGCCCTGCGGATCACGCAGGCGGGCCATGATCGCCAGCAGGCGTTCCAGTTCGGTGCTGGCGGCACTGCCGGCGGTGGGGGTGTCGTGCGCGCTCATGCGGCCTCCAGGTCAGTCGGACAACCAGTCGCGCCACGGCAGGCTGGTATCGCCAAGGGCGATGAAATCGCCGTTCAACAGCGTCTCGCGGCGGTTGTAGCGGAAGGGCTTGCCGGTCGCCGCCGAGAGGACCGCGCCGCCCGCCGCGTGCAGCACGCACTGGCCGGCGGCGGTATCCCATTCGGAGGTCGGGCCGAGCCGCGGGTACACATCCAGGCCCGCCTCGGCAATGCGGCAGAACTTCAGCGACGAGCCCTGGGCGATGGTCTCGATGCGGCCCATGCGCGCCAGCAGCGCTTCGGTTTCCGGCGAGCGGTGGGAGCGGCTTGCCGCCACCCGCAGCGGAGCGGTCGCCGGGCTGCGCGTGCGCAGCACGGTGTCGTGCAGTCCCTGCCGGCGGTACGCCAGTTCGCCGCGCATGGCGTGCCACAGAATGCCGGTGACCGGCGCCAGCACGACGCCAAACGCCGGGGCACCCTGGTAGATCAGGGCGATGTTGACGCTGAATTCGCCGTTGCGCTTGACGAACTCGCGGGTACCGTCCAGCGGATCGACCAGCCAGTAGGCGCCCCAATGGCGGCGCAGTTCCCAGGGCACCTGGGCCGACTCTTCAGACAGGATGGGCAGATCCGGGGTCAGTTGCCGCAGACCCTGCTCAATGACCTGGTTGGCGGCCAGGTCAGCGGCGGTCACCGGACTGTTGTCGTCCTTGATCCGCACGTCGAATCCTTCGGCGTAGACCTGCATGATGGCCTGGCCGGCTTCCTGCGCGATGGCGATCGCGGTCTCGCGCAGATCCGTGGTCAGCTTGATCATCGGGCTCCCTGCAGCCACTGGCGGGCGATGAACAACGCCGCCAGCGAGCGGCCCTCGGAAAAGTCCTCGCGCAGCATCAACCGGTCCAGCTCGGACAGCTTCCAGGGCACCACCTCCAGCTCCTCGGGCTCGTCACCGATCAGCTTTTCCGGATACAGGTCGCGCGCCACCACCAGCCACGACTGGTGGCTCATGTACGTCGGCGCCAGCGTCATGGCGCGCAGCACATCGACCCGATGCGCGCCATAGCCGGCCTCTTCCTTCAGTTCGCGATCGGCGGCCTGCTCGGGGGTCTCGCCGGCATCGATCCGGCCCTTGACCAGGCCAAGCTCGTACCGATGTACCCCGGCCGCGTATTCACGCACCAGCAGCACCGTCTCGTCGTCGAGCATGGGCACCACCACCACCGCACCGTGGCCACGACTGACCAGGCGCTCGAAGCGGCGGCGTTCACCATTGGAGAATTCCAGATCCAGATGCTGGCGCTGGAAGGGACCGTTCTCTTCATCGGTGATCCGATGGATGATCGGCAGGCGACGGCTGGCACGGTCATCGTTCATGCGGAATCTCCGCGGCGGCCGACGCGGGCGCCGGGGCCGATAGAATGTGCAGGCAGCAACATGTTCATGAGCCCGAAATGCTAGCAGACCCAACCCCCTCCCCGCTGGCCCTGCACTGGCGGCAACGCGACCTGCAGGTGCTGTGGCATCCGTGCACACAGATGCGCGAGCATCCCGACACCCTGCCGCTGGTGCCGATCGCGCGCGGCGAGGGTGCGTGGCTGATCGACCATGACGGCAACCGCTATCTGGATGCCGTCAGCAGCTGGTGGACGAATCTGTTCGGCCACGCCGAGCCCCGCATCGGCGCCGCCATCGCGGCCCAGGCCGGCCAGCTGGAACAGGTGATGCTGGCCGGCTTCAGCCATGAGCCGGCGATCACCCTGGCCGAACGCCTGCTGGCACTGGCCCCGCGGCAGGCCGGGCGCGATCCGCTGGCCAAGGTGTTCTACGCCGACAACGGCTCGGCCGGGGTGGAAGTGGCACTGAAAATGGCCTTCCATTACTTCCATAACCGCGGCGAGACCCGGCGTACGCGTTTCATCGCGCTGGAAAACGGCTACCACGGTGAAACGCTCGGTGCGCTGGCGCTGGGCGACATCCCACTGTACCGGCGGGTGTACGCGCCGTTGCTGGCCGAAGGGCTGTTCGCACCCTCGCCCGACGCCTACCTGGCCGAGCCAGGGCAGAGCGCCGCCGAGCGTGCGCGCCAGGCCGCCGATGGCCTGGCGACGCTGTTCGACCAGCACCCCGGTGAAGTATGCGCGGTGATCCTGGAACCCCGCCTGCAGTGCGCCGGTGGCATGCGCATGCATGATCCGGTGTACCTGCAGCGCGTGCGTGAGCTGTGCGACGCGCACGGTGCGTTCATGATCGCCGACGAGATCGCCACCGGCTTCGGTCGCACCGGTACGATGTTCGCCTGCGAACAGGCCGGGGTGATGCCGGACCTGATGTGCCTGTCCAAGGGCCTGACCGGCGGGTTCCTGCCGCTGGCCGCGGTCCTGGCCACGCAGGCCCTGTACGACGCCTTTCTCGACGACTCCCGCGAGCGTGCGTTCCTGCACTCGCACAGCTATACCGGCAATCCGCTGGCGTGCGCTGCGGCGCTGGCGACGCTGGACATCTTCGGCAGCGACGATGTGATCGCGCGCAACCGCGGCACCGCATCGGTGATGGGCACCCTCGCGGCACCGTTTGCCGACCACCCGCATGTGGCCGATGTGCGCCAGGCCGGCATGGTGGTGGCATTCGAACTGTCGCACGGCGGCGACAGGCGCACGCCCTTCGACCCCGGACTGCGGCTCGGCCTGCACGCGTACAAGGCAGCACTGAAGCGCGGCGTGGTCCTTCGCCCGCTGGGCGATGTGCTGTACTGGATGCCACCGTACTGCGTGGACGACGAACAACTGGATCTGCTGGCGCATACCACGCTGGCCGCCATCGACGAGGCGATTGCATGCGCGTGACCCGCTGTCCCATCGACCTGCCGCTGCACAGCGGCCAGACCGTGACCCTGCCCGAGGAGACCGCCAACCACCTGGTGCGGGTGATGCGCCTGCGCGAAGGCGATGGCTGCGTCCTGTTCAACGGCGATGGCCATGACTACGCTGCGACGCTGACCGTGGTCGGCAAGCGCGAAGTGCAGGCACGCATCGACAGCGTGCAGGCCATCGACATCGAATCGCCGCTGGCCATCACCCTGATGCAGGGCATCGCGCGCGGCGAAAAGATGGACCTGATCCTGCAGAAGGCCACCGAACTCGGCGTCAGCAGCATCCTGCCGGTGAACGCGGAACGCACCGAGGTGAAGCTGGACGCGGCCCGCGCGGAAAAGCGCGTGGCGCACTGGAACAACGTCGTGCAGTCGGCCTGTGGCCAGTCCGGGCGCGCGCGCATTCCACGGGTGGGTGCCCCGCTGTCGCTGGCGCAGGCGACCGCCGCACTGCCCGCCGATACGCTGCGGTTGACCCTGGACCCGATGGGTTCGCACCGGCTGTCGACATTGGCAGCGGCGCCCGCGGGCGGCATCGTGATCGCGATCGGTCCGGAGGGCGGCTGGTCGCCACGCGACCGCGAGCAGCTGGCCGCCGCCGGCTTCCAGGGCCTGCAGCTGGGCCCGCGCATCCTGCGCACGGAAACCGCCGGGCTGGCCGCGATCGCCGCGTTGCAGGCGCGGCTGGGTGATCTCGGTTAGGTCCACCGACAACCTGCACGCCAACGGCAGCGCCGGGCCATGCCCGGCGGCCTGTGTCCGGGGGCGGCCTCAGGCCGCCAGTGAAGCCAGCGCGCTTTCCAGTGCGTCCAGATTCGGCAGCAGCGCGCTCTGCTCACCCAGCAGTACGCGCATGTGCACGATCTGCGGCAGGGTCTCCTCCGACGCATCGGCCAGCAGGCCATCGCGCGGCACCGAGATCAACTGCGGGAAGTTCTGGGTCAGCAACGCGTAATACGGCCGCTGCTGATCGCCGCTGAGCGCCTTCAGTACCACCACCTTGTTGTGGACACCGGCTGCCTCGTCCCCCAGCCCCGAAAGCCGTGCGAATGACACCAGCGGCACCTGCCAGCCATGCCAGGCGATCTCGCCGACCAGCCAGCGGGGGGCGTCGGCCACCGGCTGCACCGGCACCCGCGACATCATTTCGGCCACCGTGGCATTGGGCAGCAGCACGCGTTCGTTGCCAGCCTGGATCAGGACACCACGGATTTCATCGTTGCTGGCGTAACTCATGGAGCTTCTCCGTTGTGGTCACCCTCGCCCCAGCGCGCGGCGATGATCTGCGCCAGTTCCTGCGGTTCGCCAGCGGCCATGCCGGCGGCGACCACGGCGGTGGCGGCGGCCGGGTCGTAGCATCCCTCCCCCACCTGCCCGGCCACCCACGCGCCCGCGGCAGCCAGGTCCAGTGCCGGCCCGACATGGCCCAGATCGGCACCGCTGAGCAGTACCAGTGCGGTGTACTGGGCCGGCAACGCGGCAATCGAGATGCCCTGCGCGTCGGTCAGGAAATGCAGACCGTCGCTGGCCGCGCGGACGCCGATGTCATCGGCCAGCACATGCACCTGCCCGGGCGTGGCGCGCTGGCCGGCTTCGGCCAGCTGCACCGGCAGCGGCGAGACACGCGCCATCTGCTTGACGAGATTGCCGTAGCGGCCCCCATCCAGGCGCATGTGCACCAGCACCGGCACCGCCAATGCCGAAGGCAGCGCGCCCAGCAGGCGACGCAACGCATCAGGGCCACCGATCCCGGCCAGCACCAGCAGCGCGCCCGCGCGTGCGCCGGGCGGGGCGGCCGCATCCAGGTCGACCAGGCTCAGGTGGTCGGTATCGAACGACGATGAGCGCGCCTCGACCTCCGCTGCGGCGTACGCCGGGGTGGCGGCATCGGCCGACTCGTCCACCAGCGACCACGCGGTGTGATCGAACGTCACCGACGGTGCCGCGGGGGGGGCTGTCCGTGCGACCGGCGCTTCCGGCGGTTCGGGCACGATCGGCTGCAGCGCGGCCAGAGCGTGTTCGAACGCGACCGGTTCATGCAGCTGCGCCGGCGGTGCGTACAGGCCATCGGCTGGCACGTCGTCGGCCCAGCGGTGTGCCTGTTGCAGGTGCGTCTGCAGCGCTGCCTCCTGCGGTGCAGGTGGCGGCGCAGGACGACCGGGCTCCAGCTGCAGGGCCGGTTCGTCCTCGGCGCCCGGCGGCAGCACCTGCTGGTGTCCATGCAGCTTGGCGGCCAGGTGACGCCCCCAGCGCTGCGCCTCCCAGCCGTTCCGGCGCGCGGCCAGCTCGGCTTCGTCGAACACCAGGGTCAGGCCGGGGGCCGACAGCACGGGCTCCAGGCGTTCCAGTGCGTCCTCGATCGCCGCTTCCAGTGCGATCACCACGAACTGCGGCCGCGCGTCATGCAGCGCCTGCGGTTCAAGGCCATTCGGGTCGTCTTCCAGCACGATCTGCACGTCGGCGTGCGCCAGTGCTTCGCGCAGGCGCTCACGCGCCGCGCCAGGCCGGGCCAGCAGGGCGACGGCCGGGTTGGCTTCACTCTCGGACACGGGCGATCCCCAGCAGGTCGTACACGTTACGCATCAGGTCCAGCTCCTGATAAGGCTTGCCCAGGTAGCGCTGGACGCCGATCTCGAAAGCGCGCTGCCGGTGCTTGTCGCCGCTGCGCGAGGTGATCATCACGATCGGAACGTCCCTGTAACGCGGGTCGGCGCGCATCGCGGTGGCCAGCTCGTAGCCGTCCATGCGCGGCATCTCGATATCCAGCAGCATCAGGTCGGGAACACGCTCCTCCAGCCGCTCCAGCGCCTCCACGCCATCGCGGGCGACGCTGACCTCGAAGTTGTGGCGCTCCAGGATGCGGCCGGTGACCTTGCGCATGGTCAGCGAGTCGTCGACCACCATCACCAGCGGCACCTGCCGTTCCTGACGCGGCGCATTGACCAGCACCGGCGGCGTCGGGTTGGCCAGGTAACGACGCACCAGCGGCGCCACGTCCAGGATCACCACCACACGGCCATCGCCGGTGATGGTGGCACCGTAGATGCCCGGCACCGATGCGATCTGCAGGCCGACCGGCTTGACCACGATTTCGCGGTTGCCCAGCACCTGGTCGATCGCCACGGCAGCTCGCAGGTCGCCGGCGCGGACCAGCAGCAGCGGCACCTGCGCCTGGCCCTCGGCACGTGCCGGTGCCTGGCCGACCAGGCTGCCCAGGTCGTACAGCGGATAGTCTTCGCCGCTGTAGCGATAGCTGCTGTCGGCGGCCTCGAAGCGCTCGCGCGAGAGGCGGCCGATACCGCTGACCGAAGCCACCGGCACGGCAAAGGTGGTTTCGCCGATCTGCACGAACACGGCCTGGGTGACGGCCAGCGTCTGCGGCAGGCGCAGGGTGAAACGCACGCCCTGGCCACGCACCGACTGGATATCGACCGAGCCACCCAGCTGGCGCACTTCATTGCGCACCACGTCCATGCCCACGCCGCGGCCTGCCAGCTGGCTGACCTGGTCGGCGGTGGAGAAGCCCGATGCGAAGATCAGATTGTCCAGTTCGTGATCGGCAGGCTGCGCGTCGGCGGCCAGCAGGCCACGGTCGATCGCGCGGCGACGGATCGCCTCCCGATCCAGACCGGCGCCGTCATCGGCCACGTCCAGCACGATTTCCGAGCCTTCGCGATGCAGGCGGATGGCAATCTCGCCCTCTTCCGGCTTGCCGGCGGCACGGCGCTGCTCCGGCGCCTCCAGGCCATGGGCCACCGAGTTGCGCAGCATGTGCTCCAGTGGCGCGACCATGCGGTCGAGGACGTTGCGGTCCAGTTCGCCATGGGTGCCTTCCAGGGTCAGGTGGACCTGCTTGCCGGTGTCGATGCCGGCCTGGCGCACCACGCGGCGCAGACGCGGCACCAGGCCGTCGAACGGCACCATCCGTGCACGCATCAGGCCATCCTGCAGTTCCGAACTTACGCGCGACTGCTGCTGCAGCAGGGCATCGTACTGCCGCGAGAGATCGTCCAGCACGCCCTGCAGGCCGCCCAGGTCGGCGGCGGACTCGTTCAGCGCACGGCTGAGCTGCTGCAGGGTGGAGAAGCGGTCCAGTTCCAGCGGATCGAACTTCTGGTCGGCCTGGTCCTGCTCACGCTGGTAGCGGGCAACGATCTGCGCTTCGGTCTCCAGGTCGAGGCGACGCAGCTGGTCGCGCAGACGCGCGTTGGTACGTTCGAGCTCGCCCATCGCGCCGCGGAAGGCACCGAGCTGCTGCTCCAGGCGCGACCGGTAGATCGCCACCTCACCTGCGTGATTGACCAGCCGGTCGAGCAGATCTGCGCGGACGCGCACCTGCTCCTGCTGGGGACGTGCCAGCGGATCGTCCTCGACCGTGCTTTCGACCGGCAACGGCGCGGACAGCGGTGCATCGACCAGGGCAACGGTCGCGGGTACGACGGTGGTTTCAGTCTCCACCGGGCCAGCCGTGCCGACGGCGGCAGCCGCTGCCGGATCGGTGGCGGTACGTGCCTCGAAAGCATCGACCAGATCCTGCGCCGGTTCCACCACACGATGCTCGCCGGTACGAGTCAGCAGCTGGTGCAGGCGATCGAAACCGCGCTCGAGCAGCTGCACGTCGCGGCGCTCGATCTCGGTGCGCCCCGCCGCGACCACCTCCAGCAGCGATTCGATGCTGTGGCCGAGGTCGCCGATGGCGTTGATGCCGGCCATGCGTGCGCCGCCCTTCAGCGTATGCAGGTCACGCTGCAGGCCGGCGAGCACTTCGCGGTCCTGCGGCGCATCGCGCAGCTCGCTGATCAGGCCATCGCAGTGATCAAGCAGGTCCTTGCCTTCTTCGACGAAGATGTCGACCAGCTCGCGGTCATACACAGTGAAGTCAAGCAGATCGGCAGGCTCCTCGCCCACGCTGCCTTCCGGTTCCGGTTCCGGTTCCGGCATCGGCTCGATCGGCTCGTGTGCCGGCACGTCATCTTCGGCAACCGAACCCTCGACCGGCGTGGAACCGCCCGGTCCGGCAGCGCCGCTGCCCTGGCCCGGCGCGTCTTCCATCTCGAAGAACGGCGACGGCGGCGCGGCTGCCGGCTGCGGATCGACCGCAGGCTCTGCAAGGGACTCCCCGGCATTCACCGTCGCCGGGGACGGCGGGTCGGCGCTCTCTCCTTCACCGACCGCCGTCTCCCCGCCGACGTCCGCATCCTCGGCAAAGGCCTCTGCCTCGCCCGGCGCGAGTTCGCTGGCCTGCAGGCCGAGCACGGACCACTGCCCGTCGTCGGCCGGAGTCTGCTCTTCGTCGATCACATGCAGGCCGGCTTCGAGCGCAGCTTCCAATGTGACCGGTTCCGCAAAACCCGGCGCAGCCATGTCATCCTGCAGGCTCGACAGCGTGCTGTCGAGTGGCAGTGCAGCAGCGTCATCACTCGCATCGAACCCTTCCACGTCATCCCATGACGTATTCAGGTCGATCGTTTCTGTGAACGCGGCGGCGTCCGCCGCCTCATCCGCATCACGGTCGTCGACCGGCAGCGCGCTGGCGTCCAGGTACGGCGACAGGTCGTCCGCGCCTGTCAGCGCAGCGTCTTCGGCCAGCCCGGGGAGCGCATCGGCGACCACCGGCGACACGACCGCTGCGGATTCATCGGCAGCGGCAGCGACCGGTGGCAGCGTGGCCGCCGCCTCCTGCCCGGTAGCTCCCAGCGACGGCCAACCGGCGTCGAAGTAGCGCGAAAGGTCATCACTGGCCGTGAGCTCGGCCACGTCCAGGCCGTCCTTCGCCGGATCGGCTGTGGCCACGCCATCGGTGTCAGCAGGTGCACTGTCGATCCCGGCATTGATTCCGGCGCCGATGTCGCTCTGCGCATCGGCAGGAGCCTGCCCGTCCACCTTGTGCGAAGGTTCTCCATCGGTCGCGAGCGCCTCTTCGTCATCCAGCCCCACCAGCGGCCAGCGCGCTTCCGGCAGCTCTCCGGCCAGGGCCTGCAGGCGCTGCACCAGCGCAGGCTGAGGCGCAATGCGCGGCTGCTCCGCCTGCAGTGCTTCCATGGTCGCGGTAATGGCCTGCGCGGTCGCGTCGAGCGCAGCGACACCCTCGTCGCCCGGCACCACATCGGCGGCCAGGGCCCGCTTGATATAGGATTCGGCGCCGCCCGTGACCGCCGTGATCTCCGGCACCTCGGTCATCGCGAAGGCCCCATTCATGGTGTGCACGGCGCGCAGCAGCGCATCGCTCACCGGCTGTGGTGCCTGCTGCGCCGAGCGCAGCCACGCCTGCAGGGTTGCCTGGTGGACCTCCACCTCGGCTTCGAGGATCTCGCGCAGCACGCTGTCGATATTGGCCGGAGTCCCCTCGACCGCGGTCGCGTTCCCGGCGTCGGCTGTCGTCGCCGCTTCCGCTTCGAGAATGCGGCTGATCTCGTCCTCGCCCTCTTCCGCCGCCGGCGCCACCGGTGCGGGCGCCGCAGCCGGCAGCGGCACGTAGAACGTCTCTTCGCCGGCACCCACGCGATCGGCAATGGCCTGCATCGCCTGCAGATCGACACTGATGCGCTGGCCATGACGCAGTGCGTCGCTCAGCTGTGGCAAGGCGGCGTGCGCGTGATCAACCATGGCCAGCACAGCCGGCGTGGCCGGACGGCTGCCGTCAAGCACGCGGTTGAGCATGCCTTCGATCTTCCACGCGAACTCGCCCAGCGTCCGCGCACCGACCAGGCGGCCGCTGCCCTTGAGGGTGTGGAAGATGCGGCGGATCGGCCGCAGCCGGTCCAGATTGTCCGGCTGCGCGTGCCATGCCGGCAGCAGCGTACCGAGGTTGGCACGCTCGTCGTCGAACTCTTCCAGGAACACCTCGCGGATGTCCTCGTCGATGTTCTCCGCATCATCGTCGAAGCCGGCATCGAAGCCCGCTTCGGACGCGGGCGTGATCGCGACCGGCGCGTCGGCGGCCGATGGCATCGCCCGCGGGTTGAAGTCCTCCGCGGCGGCACTCAGTTCAGCGAAGAACCGGGCATCGGCCTCGCTGAAATCGATCGGTGCGATGGTGTCGATCTCGATCAGGGCCACCGCCGGTGCTGCATCTGCGGCAGGCGACGCGTCCGCGGCGAGGGTGACCGGATCCGTTGGCTCCGCATCAACGCTGTCCAGCACCGGATGCAGGTCTGCGTCGTCTTCCAGCACCAGCGTTTCCATCGCATGCAAGGACAGCACGTCGTCGGCGTTGTCCAGTGCATCGGCGTCGAAACGGAATACGACTTCATCAGCCGCCACATCCGCGGCGCCATGCTCGGCGGCCACCGGATCGAATACCGGCGCCGACGTAATGTCCGGTGTACCGGCGGACGCGAACGCCACCGTGTCGTCGCCGGACACCGACGGTGCATCCGCCATGTCGTCCACCTGGGACAGCGTCCACTGCGGCACCTCGGCCGGTACCGGATCGATCGTTTCGTCGCTGGCCAAGGCCGGCGCATGTGCATCATCCGCGTACCCGGCACCGACCTCCACAGCAGCCAGGTCCCATTGCGGCACGGCCGGGGCCGGTGCACTGGACGCGGCGAACACCAGCGAGCTACCGGCATCGGGCGTCGTCCCGGGTACCGCGACCGGTACCGACAACCCACCGAACATCAGCCCGTTGTCGGTCACTGGCGGTGCCAGCGGCGGATCGAAGACGAAGTCCGGCAGGGCGGCAGCCACACTGCCGGCGGCGGGCGCGGCCGTGCTCACATCGATGTCGACGTGGCCGGGCTGCAATGGCATCACCTGCAGGTCTACCGCCTCGCGCTCGACCGCTTGCACGCCCTGCGGCGCCTCGTCGATCGCGGCGCGCTCCGGCAGCGGCCAGTAGCGCAGCGCTTCCAGGCTGCTGCGGGTGATCTCCAGAATGTCCTCACGGCCCGGACGACGATCACGCAGGGCTTCGAGGTAGTACTCCAGGCTGGCCATGGCGTCGGCGAGCGTATCCAGCTGGCGCCCGCTGGGCACACGCTGGCGACCGATCAGCTCGGCGTCGATGTACTGCTGGACGCCGCGCAGGTAGTCGGCGGCAGTCCCCAGGTCGAGCATCCGCAGTGCACCGGCGACGTCGCCGAGCAGGCGCGGCACGTCCTGCAGTTCCGCGTGGTTCCAGCTGGTTTCGATGAACGCGACAAAGTGCTCGCGGGCCGCAGCGAAATTGGCGATGGCCTCGTGTGCCAGCACCTCGACGGTACGGCGGTTTTCCACGGCGGCAGGGTCATCCTCGCCGCTGCCATCCGCACCCAGATGGGCAACCTGGTCATCCAGCGACGCATCGACGTAGAGCAGCGCGCCGGCGATGTCCAGCAACAGGTTCTCGTCGATCTGCTGGCGGCCCTCGACCACGCCGCGCAGCGCGTCGCGCTGCTGCACGACCACGCCGCGGGCCACGCCCAGGCCCATCATGCCCAGCGTATCGGCCACGGCCCCCAGTTCGTCGGCCTGCGTCTGCAGCTGTTCTGCTGCACCGCCGGTGCGCAGATGCAGGTCCAGCGCATCCTTGATGCGCAGCAGCTCTTCCTTCACCGCGCTGCCGACCGTATCGAGCAGTTCGCGGTTGCGCCCGCTCAGGCTGCCGCGCGCATGGTCGAGCTCGGCTTCGGTGGCGGTGACGCTGTCGGGAGCGAACGCGAACAGGACGCTCTCGTTGATGCCGGCCGCACCGCGCGCGGCGCGGATGTCATTGAGCAGCGGCAGCAGCACGATCGGAATGTCGCGGTGGCCGTTCTGCAGGCGCTCCAGATAGTCGGGCAGCAGCACGCTGCCGCGCATCAGCGTGGCGCAGGCCTCGTCACGATCAGACGCCTGGCCGCTGCCGATCGCATTCGCGAGCTGCTCCAGCTCCTCGGCCACCATTGCCGGGGCGTACAGTTCGACCATGCGCAGGGTGCCCTGCACCTGGTGCAGGTGGCCGGCGCAGATACGCATGCGGCTGGCATCGGACGGATCCTCGGCGTAGTACTCGACCTCGTTGCGCACCTGGCGCAGGGTCTCGTCCAGCTCGGGCTTGACCCAACCCAGCGCTGCGTGGCTCATCGCATCGCGCAGAGTGCTCATTGACAGGCTCCGGTCGCCGCCGCGCGAAGGCCGCGCTGGATCTGGCGTGGGGAATGGAAATGCTTCATCGACGGGTTCCTTGCTCTTCGCCCTGCCCGCGTCACGCCGGCAGCTTGAAGTCGGCGACCGAACGACGCAGGTCGGCAGCCAGCTGCGCGAGGTGGCCGATCGACTCCGCGGTCTGTCCGGCACCCTGTGAGGTCTGGCCGGTGATCTGGCGGATCACGCCCATCGTGCGGGTGATGTCCGACGCGGCTGCGGACTGCTGCTGGGCCGCGATGGAGATGTTCTTGATGAGGGTGTTCAGTGCATTGGACACGCGCTCGATCTCGGTCAGTGCCGTACCGGCGTCTTCGGCCAGACGTGCACCGGACACCACTTCGGCGGTGGTCTGTTCCATCGAGGTGACGGCCTCGTTGGTGTCGGCCTGGATGGCCTGCACCAGGTTCTCGATACGGCGCGTGGCGCCCGATGTGCGCTCTGCCAGGCGCTGCACTTCGTCGGCCACGACCGCGAAGCCGCGGCCCGCTTCGCCCGCCGACGCGGCCTGCACCGCTGCATTCAATGCCAGGATGTTGGTCTGTTCGGAAATGTCGTTGATCAGTTCCACGATCGAGCCGATCTCCTGCGACGACTCACCCAGGCGCTTGATGCGCTTGGAGGTTTCCTGGATCTGGTCGCGGATCTGGTCCATGCCCTGGATGGTCTCGCGGACCACGCCGGCACCCTCTGCGGCAATCACCACCGAGCGCTGTGCCACGTCGGCCGATTCGGCCGAGTTGCGCGAAACCTGCTCGATGCTCGCTGCGATTTCGCCGATGCGGTCCGAGGCCGAGGTGATCTGGTTGGCCTGGTGGCCGGCTGCTTCTGCCAGCTGCATGGCCGTCGCCTGGGTTTCCTGGGTGGACAGCGCGACCTTGGCCGAGGTGTCGTTGATGGTCGTCACCAGGTGGCGCAGCTCGTCGACGGCGTAGTTGATCGCGTCGGCGATGGCGCCGGTCATGTCCTCGGTCACCGACGCCTTGACGGTCAGGTCGCCCTCGCCCAGCGAGGAGATTTCGTCCAGCAGGCGCATGATCGCCTGCTGGTTGCGGCTGTTGAACTCCACCTGGGTCTGGTAGCGCAGCTCCTGCTCACGCGAGCGGCTGCGCACGTTGGTGGAGACGAAACCGATGATCGCGATCAGCGACAGCGCACCGGACGCTACACCGATCCAGAAGTTCGGGAACAGGCGGGTATCGGACACCGAGCCGAACGAAGAGAAGGCTTCGAACAGCTTGCGGCTGTCATCCAGCATGTGCGCCGAGCCCTGGCCCAGCGCGGTGGCCGCCGACTGCGCGGCGAACAGCTGGCGCGAGCTGGCCAGGATCGCATCGGCATCGGCCTTCATCGCCTGCCACTGGGTGTGCGACTGCTCCAGCGCGGCCACGGCGGCCGGGCCACGCACTGCGGTGATGCCCAGTTCCTCGTTGCCGTTGCGCAGGCCGTCGAGCACCTGCGAGAACACGGTGATGTCACGCGCCAGTGCGTCGCCCGCGGCGGCCGCCGAAGAGCCGCCCGCACGCATTTCGGTGACCCGTCGGGCCATCGAGCCGGCCACCACGACCTGCTGCAGCGCGCTGTATACCTGCGCGGCCGGCGCACCCGAAGCCGACATCGCGCGCACCACCTCGTTCAGCTGCGCCTGCAGCCCCGGCACCGCGCCAGTGAAGTTGTTGGCATTGCCGGCCAGGGCCAGCACCGCCGGCTCGCTGGCAACCAGCTGCCCGGCCTGCTTGCCCAGCGGCGCCCAGGTTTCACCCAGCGTCGAGATCGCCCGCGACACGCCCGGTTCCTTGCCGTAGCGCCCCTGCAGCGTCGAGACATTCTGTTCGATCGCGTTGCGGGTGGCCTTGAAGGCAGTGAATGCCTGGGCATTGCCGCCCACCGCGTCACGCCCCTGGTTGGCCAGCTGCTGCGACAGCACCTGCAGGTCCGCGGCCTTGGAACCGGCATCGGCCAGGCGGCTGCCCTGCCAGGTCGCCACGCCGGTATTGACGCCGAACAGGATCATCGATGCCAGCAGCAGGGCCAGCCAGAGGTTGCTGCCGCCCAGCCGAAGCTTGCCGGTCTTGGTGGCGTCCGAAGCAGTACTCATCGTTCAACCTCGATCTTCAGTGCAGGGGGCGATGCCCGGCCTCAGGCCGCGGCTTGCCGGAATTCAGGAGTGCGCGACAGCAGCGAGAGCGAGAACACGCCCCAGTCCTGGCCGTCAGCATGGAAACCGCGCTCGACGAAGTGCCCGTAACGACCCTCGGCCAGGCTGCCGGCCTCGATCTGCTGGTCGGCTTCGAAGCTGCGCTGGCCGAACAGTTCGTCGATGGTCAGTGCGACGTCACCGCCGGCCTGGCGCATGATCAGCACGCGCTGCCCTTCCTGCTGCACGGTGCGTGTGCCTTCCAGGAAGTACTTCAGGTCGACCACCGGGAACAGGTTGCCGCGCAGGTTGCCCACGCCCAGCAGCCAGGGCTGCGCGCAGGGCACGGGCGTGACCGGCGGCATCGGCACGATCTCCACCACTTCGCGGAAATCGGACACCAGCCGGCGCTGGCCGACGCGGTAGCCGACGCCTCGCCACAGGTCCTGGACGAATTGCCGGCCCGGCAGCTGCACCGCATGGGCCAGGCTGCGCCGTTCGTAGGCTTCGAGAATGTCGAAAGGCGAGCGCATCAGGCCACCAGTTCGTTGATCCGCGCGATCAGTTCATCCTCGCGCGGCGGCTTGACGATGTAGTCGGCCGCACCCTGGCGCAGCCCCCACGCCTTGTCGGTCTCCATCGCCTTGGTACTGACGATGATGACCGGGATGTGCCGGGTCGCGGCGTCGCGGGCCATCGCCCGGGTGGCCTGGAAACCGCTCATGCCCGGCAGGACCACGTCCATCAGCACCAGCTGCGGCACCTGGTCGCGGACAAGCTGCAGGCCATCCTCGGCGTTGTCCGCTTCCAGCACCTCGTGGCCGGCACGGCGCAGCCACTGGGTGAACACCGCGCGGTCGGTCGGTGAATCCTCGATCAGGACGATACGAGCCATTGTGCCTTTCCCCCCTGGTCAGGCGTTGACGTATGTGCGGATGGCACCCAGCAGTTCTTCGCGCGTAAAAGGCTTGGTCAGGTACTGCTCCGACCCGACGATGCGCCCCCGCGCCTTGTCGAACAGGCCGTCCTTGGACGACAGCATGATCACCGGGGTCGCCTTGAACAGCTGGTTTCCCTTGATCAGCGCGCAGGTCTGATAGCCATCCAGACGCGGCATCATGATGTCGACGAAGATGATCTGCGGCTGCTGGTCGGCAATCTTCGCCAGCGCTTCAAAGCCGTCGGTGGCGGTGACCACCTCGCAGCCTTCGCGCTTGAGCAGCGTTTCCGCAGTCCTGCGGATGGTCTTCGAATCATCGATGACCATCACCCGGAGTCCTGCGAGTTCCCCGCCCGCAGTCGTGTTTTCAGTCATTGCCTATCCCCAAGCGCACGGCCCGGTCTCAGGCGGGGGCCGCTACGAAAGCGTATCTATATCGCACTTTCCGCGCCCGCTTCAAGGCCGGCCCATCACGCGGGCCGTGCTACCGGGCTGAACGTGACGGGGTTCGCATACGGTGCGCGGCCCGGGGGACGGACGCAGCGTTGCATCGCCGCGGGGAGGCGCACGGCGGGCGTTGCCGCTACCATCAACGCCTTGCCTGACAGGTGCGCCCATGCCGTTGAACGTCATCGTGGTGATGGACCCCATCGCCCACATCAAGATCGCCAAGGACACCACCTTCGCCATGCTGCTGGAAGCCCAGCGCCGCGGCCATGCCCTGCACTACGTGCGGCCGGGCGGACTGGCCCTGGAAGGTGGCGTGGCGGTGGCCCAGACCGCCCCGCTGCGGGTCCGCGACGACCCCGCCGGCTGGTACGAGCTGGGCGGGTTCAGCCGGACCGAGTTCGGTCCCGGCCAGATCGTGCTGATGCGCAAGGATCCGCCGGTCGATGCCGAATACGTCTACGACACCCAGGTGCTGGACGTGGCCGCTGCGGCCGGCGCCTGCGTGGTCAACAATCCGCAGGGCCTGCGCGACTACAACGAGAAACTGGCCGCGCTGCTGTTCCCGCAGTGCTGTCCGCCGACCCTGGTCAGCCGCGACGCCAAGGCCTTGAAGGCCTTCGCACTGGAACATGGGCAGGCCGTGCTGAAGCCCCTGGATGGCATGGGAGGGCGCTCGATCTTCCGCAGCGGCCAGGGCGACCCGAACCTGAACGTGATTCTGGAAACGTTGACCGACGGCGGACGCAGGCTGGCGCTGGCACAGAAGTTCATCCCGGACATCAGTGCTGGCGACAAGCGCATCCTGCTGATTGACGGCGAGCCGGTCGACTACTGCCTGGCGCGCATTCCGCAGGGCGACGAGTTCCGCGGCAACCTGGCCGCTGGCGGGCGCGGCGAAGGCCGTCCGCTGAGCGAGCGCGACCGCTGGATCGCTGCGCAGGTGGGACCGGAAATGAAGCGCCGCGGCATGCGCTTCGTCGGCCTGGATGTGATCGGCGACTACCTGACCGAAGTCAACGTCACCAGCCCCACCTGCGTGCGCGAACTGGACGCGCAGTACGGCCTGAACATCGCCGGCACGCTGTTCGACGCGCTCGAGGCCGGCCTGCGCTGATGCCCGCCGCACCCGCCGTCCTGCCACCGCCGCCGCGCGAAGCGCAGCGGCTGGGTGCCACCCTCACCCTGTCGGTGCTGGTCCACGTCCTGCTGATACTGGGGGTAGGTTTCGCCGTGAAGGGCGAGGCCCCACTGGTGCCCACGCTGGAAGTGATCTTCAGCCAGACCCGCACCGCGCTGACGCCGAAGCAGGCGGACTTCCTGGCCGCCGCCAGCCAGGAAGGCGGCGGTGACCACGACCGCGCGCAGCGTCCGCGCGACAACCAGGCCGGGATCGTGCCGCAGGCCCAGGCCGGGGTCAGCCCGGTGCCACAGCAGCAGCAATCCGCAGCGCCCGTGCCACCGCCGCAGGCCCGCGTGGTCAGCAGCCGCAATGGCCAGGACACGGTGGCACGTGCGCAGGCCCAGCCAACGCCACTGGAACCGGTGCCGGACGCACCGATGACCGCACGCGAGCAGCGCGATGCGGAGATGGCGCGGCTGGCGGCCGAGGTCCACCTGCGCTCGGCGCAGTACGCCAAGCGACCGAACCGCAAATTCGTCTCGGCCAGCACGCGCGAATATGCCTATGCCAATTACCTGCGCGCCTGGGTCGACCGCGCCGAGCAGGTGGGCAACCTGAACTATCCGGACGAGGCACGGCAACGCCGTCTCGGCGGCCAGGTGGTCATCAGCGTTGGCGTGCGTCGCGATGGCAGTGTGGAAAGCAGCCGCATCCTGCGTTCAAGCGGAACACCGCTGCTGGATGAGGCCGCGCTGCGGGTGGTGACGCTGGCACAGCCGTTCCCGCCGCTGCCGCGTACCGAGGACGGGATCGACATCCTGCAGGTCACCCGCACGTGGGTGTTCCTGCCCGGCGGCGAACTGCGCGACGACCGGTAGGGGGGTGTTGCCCGGGCCTGCGGCCCGGGACCCGCTGAAGGCAACGGCAACGGCAACAGCAACGTCAACAGCAAAAGCGGCGGTCAGTGTAGTGACGCCTGGCGGGGCGGTGCCGGGCGGCGGGGACGCCGCAGGTACGTCTGTGCAGGCTCAGCCGTTGGCCTTCGCCTTGGCCTCGCGCGCGGCCTGCTGCTCGACCAGGGTCAAGGCCACGTTGTCGCGCAGGTAGGCCGGTTCCACCCTCTCCGGCGCGATGCCCTCGCCACGTGCCAAGGCCGGCACCGCCAACGCCAGCACGTCCGATGCCCGCGGCAGCGCCGCGGCGTCGAACCCCCGCAGGCCCGCCCCCAGCTGCGTGACCAGCGCGCCCTCGGCCGCACCGAATCCCGTGCCGACACCGAACACCGACAGATCGTCCGGCAACGCTACTGCGGCCGGTGCGCACACCCGCTCTGCATCGCACGGCATCGGCAGGCCGTCCACGCGCTCGAAACGCGCGACGTAGAGTTCGCCCATCCGTGCATCGATCGCCGACAGGATCTGCCTTTCTTCTGCCGGCGCACGCAGCGCCAGCACCTGCAGGGTCGATACCGGCAGCAGCGGACGGTCCAACGCCAGTGCGATGCCCTGGGCAAGGGCGATCGCCAGGCGCACCCCGGTGAAGGCACCCGGACCACGACTGAGTGCGATGCCATCGAGCTGGCGGCGGCTGATACCGGCCTCGGCCAGCAGCGCGTCGGCCCACGGCAGGCTCAGCTCGGCATGCCGACGCGGGGCGATCTCGAAGCGTTCCAGGACCTGCCCGTCCACGTGCAGGGCAACGGAACAGGCTTCGGTGGCGGTTTCAAAGGCGAGCAATTTCATCGGGTCGGATCAGAACAGGGGGAACGTGCCACCCGGGGCGGGGTGCGTGGCCGCCACAGGGGCGTCCGGCGCTCCAGCATCGGTCGCGGGGTGCCATTGTGGCGCAAAGAAGGACTGCACATCGGCCAGACTGCGGGTACGGCGGAAAGGTGGCAGCGAGTCGAGGAAGATCCGGCCATAGCCACGGTTGAGCAGCCGCGGGTCGCACAGCACCAGCACGCCGCGATCGCTCTCACTGCGGATCAGCCGGCCAACGCCCTGCTTCAGCGCGATCACGGCCTGCGGCAGCTGCTCGTCGCGGAACGGATTGCCCCCCTGGCTGCGGATCGCCTCCAGCCGCGCCTCGTAGACCGGATCGTCCGGCGCGGCAAAGGGCAGCTTGTCGATCACCACGACGCTCAATGCTTCGCCGACCACGTCCACCCCTTCGCGGAAACTGGCCGAGCCCAGCAGCACGCCGTTGCCGGAATCGCGGAACTGCTGCAGCAAGGTGGCGCGTGGCGCCTCGCCCTGCACGAACAGCGGCCACGGCCCATCGCGCAGCGCCTCAGCCGCTTCGCGCAGGGCCCGGTGCGAGGCGAACAGCAGGAATGCACGGCCCTGCGAGGCCTGCAGCACCGGCCGCAGGACCTGGATGAGCGAGGTGCCGAACCCCCGCGCGGCGGGATCGGGCAGGCCTTCGGGCAGGTAGCACAGTGCCTGCTCGGGCCAGTTGAATGGACTGGACTGGACCAGTGTCTGCGGATCATCCAGGCCGAGCCGGCGGGCGATGTGATCGAAGCCACCACCGACGGTCAGCGTCGCCGACGTGAAGATCCATGCGGCACGACTGCGCTCGCGATGCTCACGCAGCGGACCGGACACATCCATCGGCGTGCGCTGGCAGCGGAATCCGCGCGGGGTAAGTTCGTACCAGAGCACATCGGCGCTCGCCGCCTGCGCAGGGTCGGCATCGAAATCAAGCGCCGGTTCGTCATCGCCCAGCCAGCGCCCCAGACGCGATACCGCCTCGCGCGCACGTGCGTGGCAGGCATCGAGGCCTGCGGCGGCTTCGCGCAGCGGCTGCAGCGCCTGCTCCAGATTCACCAGACCGGTCATCACCGCATCAAAGCCATCGCGCACCTGCGGCATCGCCAGTGCGCGCCACTGCGTGCCACGGGATGGCAGGCCATCCATGGCCGAGCGCAGCGCACGCAGTGCCTCCTGCAGCTGATCGACCGACGCCTGCAGCGCTGACTGTGCGCCACCGACACCGCGCGCCTCGGCCAGACAGTCCCGGCCCAGCTCCTGCCAGGGTCGCATGCCGAAGCCCTCACCGAAGAACTGCGCTGCCAGTTCAGGCAACTGGTGCGCCTCATCGATGACGAAGGCCTGTGCGCCCGGCAGCAGCTCTCCGAAGCCCTCCTGCTTCAGCGCAAGATCGGCCAGCAGAAGATGATGGTTGACCACCACCACGTCCGCAGCCTGAGCGCGTTGCCGCGCACGCACCACGAAGCAGTCATCCCAGAACGGACACTCGGTGCCCAGGCAGTTGTCGACGGTGGAGGTAACCATTGGCAGCAAGGGTGAGTCATCGGCCAGGCCTTCCAGTTCCGCGATGTCGCCATGTTCGGAACGACCGGACCAGGCCAGGATGCGCTGGAACTGCGCCGCCTGCTCCGGGCTGGAGAAGCGTGGCTCGCCACGCGCCTGCTGCAGGCGGTAACGGCACAGGTAATTGCTACGCCCCTTCAGCAGCGCGCTGCGCAGGCCGACCCCCAGTGCCTGGCGCACGCGTGGCAGGTCGCGATGGTAGAGCTGGTCCTGCAGCGCACGGGTACCGGTGGAAATGATCGTACGCAGGCCGGACAGCAGCACCGGCACCAGGTAGGCGAAGGTCTTGCCGGTGCCGGTGCCGGCCTCGGCCAGCAGCAGGTCGCGCTGCTGCAGCGCATCGGCGATGGCCTCGGTCAGGCGCAGTTGTGCCGGACGCGGGACGAAGGCATCCAGGTGCGAGGCAAGCGCGCCGCCTGCGCTGAGTGCTTCGCGGCTGGCGTGGACAAGGTCGGACATCAGACGGAAAGGATACCGGGCCGGGCGCTGCCCGGCACCCGTTTGTAGCGTCGAGCTTGCTCGACTGAACTGGAAGGGGTCAGAGCCGTTTCCTTTCGGAAAACAGCTCTGACCCCATCGCGAGCGCGCGACCGGCTTCTGATCTTTCTGTTCTCGCCCGCGGCCCGCGCGGCGTGTGACGCGCCCGATGGAGGGGAATACCTCAGTACCGCTTGATGCCCGGTACCGTGCACCCTTCCAGCTGTGCATGCGCCGACACCGCGTTCTCCTTCTCCCCGCGCGCCAGCCGTGACTGCTCGATCGTCGCCCAGTGGCGCCGGCACAGCGGCCCGGTCTTCGACCCCAGATCGATGGCCTTGCGCGCGAACGTCTCCGCCTCCGACCACTTGCCCTGCAGCAGGGCGATTTCGGCCCGCTCCTGCAGCACTGCGGGGTCTGCGGCGACGATCTGCAGCGCCTGGTCCAGGCTGGCGGCGGCGGCCGGCAGATCGTTGGCCTGGCGCTGCGTCAGCGCGGTCTGGCGCAGATCCTCAACCTGTGGATCGCGCAGCGGCTGCACCGACAGTTCCTTGTCATCCGGTCCCGCCGCCGCTTCGACCGCAGCCAGGCGCTGCACCGGCGTGGTGGTAGCGGCGACCGGCCTGACCACCGGCGGCGCGCTGCTGACACAGGCGGCCAGCACCACAGTGAGGCCGGCCAGGGTGAGCGGATGCAGGAAAGTTCGAAGCGTCATCGGATTCATCGACTCGGAGGAGGAGTGGTCGCCGCCGGCGCGGCTGCGGGTTCTTCCGCCGGTTCCGGCTTGCGATCCAGGCCGAACCAGCTGCGCCAGCCACCGCCTTCGCTGCCGGCGCCGTCCTGGGCTTCGGGCGAAACCGCCGGCGCGCAGGGCGCATATGCCGGCGCATAGCCGACCACGAACGGGAAGCGCCGCGCGCCCGGACAGCCCTCATCGGTACTGTTGGTGCCGCTGGCGGCGATCGGCTGCCAGTCCAGCCCCTTGTTGCTGACCCGCAGCGGCGCGCTCGGCAGGCGCTGGAAGATGCCCGACCACACGCGCATCGCACCGGTGGCGCCATACAGCCCGGCCTGCTCGTTCTGGTCGTTGCCCATCCAGATCACCGCCAGGTGGTCGCCGGTGTAGCCGGCATACCAGCTGTCGCGGCCATCATTGGTGGTACCGGTCTTGCCGGCCGGCTGCAGGCGGCCCAGGCCGTCTGCGTTGAGGCGCTGCGCGGTGCCGCTGGCAACCACCTGCTGCAGGCCGATGCTGATCAGGTTGGCCGCGATCGAATCGCCTTCCTGTGCCGGCGCAGGCGACTTGTCATAGCGCTTGAGCAGCTTGCCCTGCGGATCAAGCACGCCACGCACCGCGTGCAACGGCTGGATCTCGCCGCCCGAGGCCAGGAACTGGTACAGCTGCGCCATCGCATACGGGCTCTGGTCGGTCGAGCCGAGAATCACGGCCGGATTCGGTTCGGCCTTGATGCCGGCCAGCACGTGGATCAGCTGGGTCACACGCTCTGGACCGACCTGCATGCCGACCCGCACCGTGGCCTGGTTGTAGGAATTGGCCAGCGCATCGATCAGCCGCACGGTGCCATGGCTGCGGTTGTCCGCATTGCCCGGGCTCCAGTTGCGGCCACGGCTCAACTGGACGGTCACCGGCGAATCGTCAACCCAGCTCGCCAGCGAGTAGCGGTCTGGCTGGGCCAGCGCCAGCAGGTACACGAACGGCTTGAGCAGCGAGCCGACCGGTCGCTGCGCCTCGATGGCGCGGTTGAAGCCGACCTCGGAGACCTCGCGGCTGCCGATCACTGCCAGCACGTCGCCGTTATGCACATCGGTCAGCACCATGCCGGCCTGCAGCTCGGGACGGCGCTTGCTCTCCAGCGACTTGATGGTACGGGTCACAGCGCCTTCGGCGTAGGCCTGCGCGGACGGCGACATGCCGGTCATGACGCTCAGGCCCGCGCCCTGCAGTGCGGACTCGGGATAATCGTGGCCGAGCTGGCGACGGACCAGATCGACATAGGCCGGGAAGCGGTTGGCGGCGACCAGGCCCGGTGTCTTCGGAACCCCCAGCGGAGCCTTCAGCGCCCGCTGGTATTCGGCATCGTCGATCAGCGCCGCTTCGCGCAGCTTGCCCAGCACGAAGTTGCGACGATCCAGCGCGCGTTCCGGGTTGCGTCGCGGGTCGTAGTAGGACGGGCCCTTGACCAGGCCGATCAACAGCGCGATGTGCTCGGTTTCCAGCGACGACAGGTCGCGGCCGAACCAGAATTCGGCGCCGGAGGACATGCCATGGATCGCCTGGCTGCCGCGCTGGCCCAGGTACACCTGGTTCAGATACGCCTCGAAAATGGTGCGCTTGTCGTAACGCGCTTCCATGATCAACGCGTACAGCACTTCATTGAACTTGCGGGTGAGGGTCTGCTCCTTGCCGATGCCGAGCAGGCCGCTGCGGGCCAGCTGCTGGGTCAGCGTGGACGCACCCTGCCGGCTCTGCCCGCCGGAACGGACGGTCACCCAGACCGCACGGGCGATGCCCGACAGGTCGATGCCGTGATGGCGGTTGAAGTCCTTGTCCTCCACCGCCTGCAGGCCGGTCACCAGCAGGTCCGGCGCCTCGTCCATGCGGATCAGGCGACGCTCTTCCTGCTTCTGGCCGTACAGCGTGGCGATGCGTGCCGGATCCAGGCGGGCGGCCTTGAGCGCCTTGCGGCTGTCGGCATCGCGCAGCGACGCGACGGTGCCGCCAGCGAGCGACAGCTCGACGCGACGTGCGGCCACCCGGCCATCGACGTCGGCGTAGCCACGGCTGGCAATGACGAAGCGGCCACCCTTCACCGCGTAGGTGGCCGGCTCCCTGCCTTCGCCGTCATCGCGGTAGGCGGACGCGGCCAGTTCGGTCTTCAGGGTCGCCGCATCCATCGCCTTGCCGGGCGTCAGCACCAGCGGGCGGGCGTAGACACGGGTCGGGATCTGCCAGCGCAGCTCTCCGAAACGCTGGGTCACCTGCTGGTTGAGGTACAGGGTGTACGGGATCAGGAAACCCAGTCCCAGTGCGACCGCTGCCATGCTCCAGGTGATCAGCCTGCGTCGCCAGGGCGAGCTGCCGCCCTCCTGGTCGTCGTCGTCGAAATCGTCGTGGTCGTCGGAATCGTAGCGTCGGGGCACGGGAAAAGCATGGCAGGGGCGTCAGCGGAGTCTACCCCAGCCCTTTCCCCAAGACAGGTTCGATCGGTCGTCCGTTCAGCGATGGCCCGGCGGCAGCGGACCGGCCCGGCCGCGGATGCCGTCCCACAGCCCCTTCAACATGAACCGCAACCGAATCCAGCGCGGCGCCAGGAACAGCCCGTTGCCCACCAGCTTCAGCAGCAGGCGTGGCACGTCCTGCGCGATCCAGACCCGCGGCGTATAGGCGCGCCCGTAGAGCAGCACGCGGTTGCGCATGATGAAATACAGGCGGAACGGCTTGTGCACGATCACGCCGTCCGGCTTCGCCCGCGACGGCAGCAGTTCCTCGCCGATGCTGTGGCTCATCTGCGCATCGCAGATTCCGTACAGCGCGTGGCCACTGCGTTTGGCGCGGAAGCACCAGTCCATGTCCAGGTTGTCGATGAACAGGCTTTCGTCCATCGCACCGATGTCACGCAGCGCCGACATCGGCACCAGCGATCCGGACGTGATGAGGAAGTCGCAGGAGATGCGCTGGCCCGGGCCGCCACGCAGCTTGTGGTTGAAGGGGAAGCCGAAGCGGACGAACGGGGCCAGCATGCCGCTGCGTGCGTCGCGGAACTGCGGTCCCACCGCAGCGATCCGCTCATTGACCGCCAGCTCGACCAGCGCGGTGCCCAGCACGTCGACCATGCCTGGCTCCAGCACACTGTCCTGATCCATCAGCAGCACGTAGTCGAACCCCAATGACTGCGCCTGCTCATACGACCGGTTCAGCGCACTGCCGAGCCCGACGTTGTGCGGCGAAGCCAGCAGGCTGATGCCGGGCGCCGCGCCCAGCAGCGCTTGCACATCCACGCCACGGCTGCCGTTGTCGAACACCACCAGATGCCCGACCTGCTGCAGCACGCTGTCGACCACCCGCCGCAGCAGCTCCGGATCGGGGCCATAGGTGACGATCACGGCGCAGACGCGGTGCGCGTCGAAGGCAGCGCGGGCTGCCGGCATCTGCGAAGTCATTGGATTCCCTGCACGAGGTCGCTGGCCGCCGAACGCAGGCCGTTGGAAAAACGATGATAGCGGCCGCTGCCCAGCTCACGGGCGATGTGCAGCATGCGGGACGGCAGCCGGGCTGGCGCGCAGGCCCGTGCCTCGGCATGGCGCAGGCGCTGGTCCAGTGTCGCCAACTGTGCGGCATCCAGTGCCGGCCGGCCCAGCCGCGCCTGCTCCTGCAACGAGCGCAGGCGGGCCAACGCCGCCGCGAGGTAGGTGCGGCGCGCGGAACCACTGCCCACGGCCCGCTCCAGCAGCCCGCGCTGGCGCGCGCCCACCTGGTTGTCGCCATGCTGCCGGTAGTCGGTGGTGATCGCTTCGATGCTGTCCAGGCCACCGCTTGCCGCCGCCACCAGCGCCAGCCATTCGTCGTGGATCCAGCCCTTGGCCACCGGCAGCGCCTGCGTGATCAGGCCACGCCGCAGCGCGGTCACGGCGCCGGTCACCAGATTGCGGCCCATCAGCAGCTCGAAGCCTTCACCGCGGTGTTCCCGGTCCAGGTCGCGGCGGCTGATCGACAGCGCCTGGAACAGGGTCGCCGGCAGCGGCCGGCCCTGCGCATCGACCAGCCGTGCATCGCTGTGCAGCAGTTGTACCGTGGGCCGCACGGCGAACGCCTGCAGGAAGGTGGCGACCTTGTCCGCATGCCACACATCGTCCTGGTCGCACAGGAAGACGATGTCGCCGCTGCAGGCCGACAACGCGGTTTCGAAATTGCGCACGTAACCGACGTTCTGCTCCTGCTGCCGCAGCACCACCTCGATGCCGGCCGCACGCAGCGCTTCAGCCTCGTGCAGGAGCACGGCCCACGTACCATCGGCAGAAGCATCGTCGACCACCACCACCTGTGTCGGCAGTACGCTCTGCGCGGCGATGCTGCGCAGTTGGGCGGCGACATGGCGCTCACCCTGCCAGGTACACAAGGCAACGGAGACGGTGGGTGCGACGCTGGACATGTTCTGGGGAGCGGCCGGAGCGGCTGGACTATACCCGACTGGCACCCCCGGCACGAATGGTCGTCGCATCAGCGCGGCTGCGGCTCGCCACCTGCGCGCCGCAGCCGTTCCTCGAATGGCGGCAGTTCGGCCAGGTCCGGTTGCAGCCGCCGCGCCTGCTCGGCGGCATGCGCGGCAAATGCCAGATCGCCGCTGCCGAGCCGTTCGCTGCCGATCGCCAGCCAGCGCTGGGCCAGGCGCAGCCGTGCGGTCGGCAACCCGGCGTCGGTCGGCGCCAGCGTCTGCCACGCCTGCAGACAGGCGCCGGCGGCCTGCACCCGGTTCTGGCGCAGGTTGTCGTCGAAGCACTGGCGGCTGGCCGGCAGCAGCCGCGTGGCAGCCGCTTTCACGCGGGTGTCCCGTGGGGCCAGCGACTGCGCTTCGCGCAGCGCATCGAAGGCACTGTGCCCGGGCGGACTGATCCATTGCCCTGCACGCTCGGCGCGTTCGACCTGGCGCAGGTGATCACGCAGCTGTCGCTCACGCTGGCTGTTGCTGATCGACGGCTGCTGCAGGGCCTGCTGCGCCTGCCGTGCACGCTGCAGGCGCTGCTCGAGCTGCTGCCTAGCCGCTGCCGAGGCACCCAGCGACGCTGCCAATGCGGCATCGCGCTGTGCCGCCTCGAACTGGAAGTCATCGGCCCGCTTCTGGCTGCGTGCGAGGACCGCCTGCAGTGTCTGCTCCCGGCCGCGCTGGGCACTGGGATCGTCGGCCGCCACCGCCAGGACCGCCTGGAAGCCCGCCGCCGCCGCTTCCAGCTGCTGTCGTTTCAACGCACGCTGCGCCTGCCGCAATCGCTGATCCATCGCCTGCGCCAATGCTTCCTGGCTGGCCGGCAGGTCGGCGTGCCCGGCATCGAACTGACGTGCCCGCTGCACCACCGCGGCCGCGTCGGCCAGATCACCTCGCGCGGCCAGGGCACGCGCCTGCTGCAGCAGGTCACTCAGTGCATCCTCGCGACCTTCCAGCGCCGATAGGTTGTCCGGCTGCAGGGCCAGAATGCGCTGGAACATCGGCAGGGCGCTGCTGTCGCCGTCATCCAGGCGCCCGGCGGCGAGTGCGTTGCGCGCCTGCGCAAGCATCGCGCCAATCCCTGCCCCGGCCGTGCGACGTGCCTGCAGCTGGCGCGCCAGCGCATCGGTCTGGCTCTGCGGCACCTGCAGCTCGCGTGCCAGCGCCAAGGCCTGCGCACTGGCGTCCAGATCCCCGGCCTGCAGCCGGTCGCGCGCCTGCTGCAACGCAGCGGCACCGGTCCGTGCCAGGCCCTCGCGCGCCTGCGGGCGATCGCCGTCGAGCGCAAGCGCGGCCTGGTAGCGCTCGCGCGCACCACTGCCATCGATGGCGCTCAGCCGTCCCGCCGCCAGCGCACGATCACCTTCGGCCAGCAGCTGTTCGATCTGCGGTTCGTCCCAGAACCAGTCCGCCAGCGGCTTGCGCAGCAGCACCAGCAGCACGAACACCGCCATCGCCGCCACCAGCGCCCAGCGCCAGACCCGGCGCGCATGCCGCGCCTGCAGCCACCACCAACGGCCTTCACGGCGGACGCGGTCCAGCGCAGGATGTTCGGCGCCGTGAGGGCGATGCGGAGGCTCGCGTTCCATGCGTGCAGGGTAGCCGGCGTGGCGTGAAGCTCAGCCGAGGCGACGTGCCTCGCTGACACCGGGCAAGGCATCGAGCTTGCCCAGCAGCGTCGACAGCTGTCCGTAATCGCTCACCTTCAGCCGCAGGCGCAGGTGGGCGCGGCCGCTGTTGCGCACGTTGTCGCTGTGGATGTCGAGCACGTAGGCGTCTTCCTGGGCGATCAGGTTGGTGATGTCCTTCAGCAGCCAGCGGCGATCGACCGCATCGACCACCACGTCCACTTCGTAACCGCCGCCCGCCTGCCCCCATTCCACCGGCAGGATGCGTTGCGGGCTGGCCGCGGCAAGGCGGGCCAGCGCTGCACAGTCTGCGCGATGCACCGTGACACCCCGGCTACGGGTCAGGTAGCCGACGATGGGTTCGCCCGCCACCGGCTGGCAGCAGCGTGCCAGCTGCACCAGCAGGTTGCCCACGCCCTGCACGGTGAACTTGGACTTGCCCAGGTTCTCGCGCCGTGCGGTCGGGCGTGGCAGGGTCGGCGGCGGCGCTGGCTGGCTGGCCGCACGTTCGGCCTCCAGCAGCGCGCGGCTGATCTGGTTGGGGCCGGTATCGCCCAGCGCGACCTGGATGTACAGGTCGTCGACGCTGTCGGCATGGAACTTCTTCGCCGCGGCCGCCAGATCCGAATGCTGCAGCCCGAGCCGCTTGAGCTCGCGCTCCAGCAGTTCGCGGCCGGCCTGCACGTTGCGCGCGCGGTCAAGCTTGTGGAACCAGCTGCGTACCTTCTCGCGCGAGCGGTTGCTGGCCAGGAAGCCGTTGGCCGGTATCAGCCAGTCGCGGCGCGGATCGGCCTCCTTGCCGGTAAGGATCTCCACCCGGTCGCCGCTGCGCAGGCGGTAGGTCAACGGCACGATGCGGCCGTTCACCTTGGCGCCGCGGCAGCGGTGTCCCACCATGGTGTGCACCTGGTAGGCGAAGTCCAGTGGCGTGGCCCCCTGCGGCAGATCCAGCACTTCGTCCTTCGGGCTCAGCGCATAGACGCGGTCTTCGGTGAGCTCCGCATCCAGTGCCCCGGCCAGTTCATTGCCCTGCCCGTCCTGCGCCTGCTCCAGCAGCTGGCGCATCCAGGTGATCTTGCGGTCGAAGGACTTTTCGGCGCCCTTGCCACCTTCCTTGTACTTCCAGTGCGCAGCCACGCCCAGTTCGGCCTGCGCATGCATCTCGTGGGTGCGGATCTGCACTTCGATTGTGCGCCCTTCCGGGCCGACGACGGCGGTGTGCAGCGAACGGTAGTCGTTGGCCTTGGGTCGGGCGATGTAATCATCGAACTCGCTCGGCACCGGCGCCCACAGCGCGTGCACCACGCCCAGCACGGCGTAGCAGGCCGCAACGTCGTCGACCATCACCCGCACCGCACGGATGTCATACAGCTGGTCGAACGCCAGCCGCTTCTTCTGCATCTTCCGCCAGATGCTGTAGATGTGCTTCGGCCGCCCGCTGACCTCGGCCTTGATGCCCTGGGCCGACAGTTCGCGCGAGAGCACCTTCTTGACGTTCTCGACGTAACGCTCGCGGGCGATGCGCGTTTCATCCACCTCGCGGGCGATGCGTCGGTAGGTGTCCGGCTCCAGATGGCGGAACGCCAGGTCTTCCAGCTCCCACTTCAGCTGCCAGATGCCCAGGCGGTTGGCCAGCGGGGCATGGATGTCGCGGGTCAGCTGGGCCAGCGCGCGGCGCTGCTCCTCCTCCAGCCTGTCGGCCGCGCGCATGCGCGCCAGCTGCCGCGCCAGCAGGATCGGCACCACCCGCAGGTCGCGGATGATCGCCAACAGCAGCCGGCGCAGGCCCTCACTGTTGCGTCCGGCCTCGCGACCGGCGTGCAGCGCCCATACCGGGTCGGCTGCGTCCTGGCCGTCGAGCAGGCCGATCACCGCCGCCCGGTGGCTGCCAAGCGGCAACTGCTCCAGGTGGGCGCGCAGGCCGGGCAGGTCGAACAGCAGGGCCGCGACCACCGCGCCTTCGTCCGCCGAGAGCATTGACAGGGCATCGAGGGTGTCGCCCAGCACCGACCAGCTGGCGCGCATCTGCGTGTCAGTCCCGGCAGCTTCCCAGTACTCGCGCAGGGCCTGGCGCAGCGGAGCGGGCAGCACCGCTGCCGAGGGACGGTTCAACAAGGCATCCAGGCCGGGGACGGAAGCGCGGTTCACAGCATCGAGCAGGCAAGACAGAGGCCCCTACACTAGCGCCGGCACCGTTCAGGGACAATCGCCACCGCTGCATCGCCGGGCATGAGCACATGCCGCTACACTCGCGGGCAAACCCCGGAGAGACCTGTCATGCCTTCCATTGTCCTGCGCGCCCGTCCACGGCTGCTGGCCTGTGCCGCCGTGCTGTTGTCCCTGTCCGCGCCCGCCCTGGCGCAGCGCGTGGTGGAGGGCGATCTGCAGCAGCAGATGTCACCGGCCGAGTTCAAGGCCGCCGGCCTGGACAAGCTCAGCGCCGCCGAACTGGCCTCGCTCAACCGCTGGCTGCAGGGCAAGGTCGAAGCCGCTGCCACCGAGGCGGTCGCCGCCGTGCGCGAGGAAGCGCGCGAGGAGGGGCGACAGGAAGTGATCCGCAAGAACCGTGGCTTCTTCGACTTCGGCAGCAATGAGCCGATCACCGGTGTGCTGCAGGGCGAGTTCCGCGGCTTCGGCAAGGGCCGCGTCTATTCGCTGGACAACGGCCAGCAATGGGAACAGACCGACACGACGTCAATTTCCGGTGTCCGCAGGCAATCGCCCAAGGTCAGCATCACCCCGGGCGTGATGGGTGTGTGGTACCTGAAGGTCGAGGGCGTCAATACCCAGCCCAAGGTCCGTCGCACCAAGTAACGCGCAACCCGTCCGAATGCAGCCGGGCACTGCCCGGCTGCACGCTTCATGCCTGGCGCAGTGCCGCCACCCGCTGTGCCAGCTTCTTGGCCGAGATGCCGGTGCGCGCCCCCAGTTCCTGGGCGAACAGCGAAACCCGCAGCTCCTCCAGATCCCAGCGCAGCGCCTGCCACTGTGGCCGCTCGCGCAGGCCCTGCTGTTCACCGGCAGCCAGCGCCTCCAGGAACGGATGCAGTTCCAGCATGCGCGCCTGGTCACGTGGCGGGTCACGCTTGGCACGTTCGGTGCGAAGGATCATCGCCTTCAGGTAACGGGGATACTGGGCCAGCGCATCAGCCGGTGTGTCGCGCAGGAAGCCGGGGTGGATCAGTCCCGCCAGCTGCGCTTCCATGTCGTCCAGGTTGCCCCGTGCCCAGCCCATCAACGGCGCTTCCAGCATCGGCTTCAGTTCCGCCACCAGCGCCAGGATGGTCTCGGCCAGCTTCAGCCGCGACATCGCCTCGCCAAACAGGGCCTTGGCTGCATGCTCGCGGCGCTGTTCGAAGGCCGCCGCATCGCGAATGTCTTCCAGTCCTTCGGCCAGCACGGCGTTCATCGCCGCATCCACCAGATCGCCTCGCAGGCGCTCCTGCGATTCGATCGCCGCATACAACAGGCCCGTCTTGGCACCGACCGGCAGCTGCTTGCGGGCCTGCTTGACCTTGTCGGCCAGCGCGATCTCCAGTAGGCGGCGCACGCCCAGTGGGTGGGCCTCCTCGGCCTGCTGGCGGTCGGCGAAGATGCGCAGGGCCACACTGTCACCCTCGTCCAGCAGCGCTGGATAGGCGGGCACGCCCGCCTCACCGGGTACCTGCAGTGGAATCGGCGCAGCCGGGAAGGTGCGCAGCCCATCGGCCGCCATCTCGCGACCGGCACGCGCGGCAAAGGCATCACCGGCTCGGCCGCCGAATCGCGCCCGCAACGCGTCGAGGTCGCGTGAGGTGGCCAGCACCTTGCCCTGCTCGTCGCGCAGTCGCAGATTCATGTGCAGATGCGGCTCGATGGAATCCGGCTCGAAATCAGTCGCCGCGACCGGGGCGCCGGTTGCGCGCGACAGGAAGCGTGCCAGTTCGCCGGTGATCGCATCGGCACTGGCATTGGGGAACGCCTCATGGAACGCACGGCCGAAATCCGGGGCCGGCACATAATTGCGGCGCATCGCCTTGGGCAGGCTGCGGATCAGCGCTGCCGCCTTGTCGGCGACGAAGCCTGGCGCCAGCCAGCCCAACTGCACTGGATCGAGCGCGTTGAGCAGGTGCAGCGGCACCTCCAGGGTGACACCATCATCTTCGGCACCCGGCTCGAAACGGTAGTGCAGCGGCAGCCTTGCCTGGCCCAGCGGCAGATACTTCGGATAACGCTCCTGTTCGCTGCCTTCGCCCGGCAGCAGGTCCGCCAGCGTCCAGTGCAGCCCCTTGCGCTGTGCGGGCGGCAGTTCCTTCCACCACGCGTCCAGGCCGGATGCCGAATGGATGTGGGGGGGAACCCGGTCCAGATACCAGCGCGCCTGCCAGTTTTCATCGGCAACGATGCCAGCCCGGCGCAGCTTCGCTTCTTCCTCGCGCGCCACCTCCAGCACCTTCTGGTTGTCTGCCACGAAACTGGCGCGGGTGTTGATCTCGCCGGTCACCAGCGCCTGCCGCACGAAGATGTCGTGCGCCTCGCCGGGTGCGATGCGTCCGTAATGCACCGGCTTCTTCGGCGCCAGCACCAGACCGAACAGGCTGATCTGTTCCGATGCCAGCACCTGGCCCTGCGCACGCGACCAATGCGGGTCGAAGTGCTTGCGCAGAAGCAGGTGCGGCAGCTCGGCAATCACCCAGTCCGGCTCGATCGCCGCCAGGGTCATGCCCCACACCTTCTGCGTGTCGAGCAGGTTGGCCACCAGCAACCAGGGGGGTGGCCGCTTGGACAGCACGGAACCGGGGAACGGCAGGAAGCGGCGCTGGCGCGGCGCGAGGAAATCCCCCTTCTCGGTGCGATGGCCGATCTGCGTAGGCAGGCCCGCCACCAGTGCACGATGCAGCGTCTGATAGGCCGAAGCCCGCACGCGTTCACTGAAGCCGCCGCCGGCAGGCGCCTGCTCTTTCTGCGCCCGCGCCGCCACCGGCGCCGGCAGAGCCTCTGCCTTGCCCTCGCGGGCCAGGCGGGCAGCGCGGTGCAGCTGGCCCCGCGTGGCTTTCACCGCTGCCGCGTCATCACGTGCGGCCGCCGGCGCACTGCTGCCCGCCAGCAACGGTGCCATCGATGCTTCCACGGGCTCTTCCTTCCAGCCCAGCTCCTCGCACAGCAGGCGTAGTTGGCGATGCAGCTCGCGCCACTCGCGCATACGCAGGAATCCAAGGAAATGCCGCCCGCACCAGTCGCGCAGCTTGGACTGGGTCAGGTCTTCATGGGCCTGCCGGTAGGCATCCCACAGGCGCAGCACGCCGACGAACTCGGAGCGGCCGTCGGCGAACTGGGCATGCGCGGTGTCGGCGGCCCCCCGTGCCTCGGCCGGTCGCTCGCGCGGGTCCTGGATGCCCAGGAACGAGGCGATCACCAGCATCGGCCGCAGGCAGCCGGCCGCCTGTGCCGCCACCAGCATGCGTGCCAGCTTCACATCCACCGGCAGGCGCGCCATCTGCTTGCCGATCGCGGTCATGCGCCGCTCGCTGTCGATCGCGCCCAGCTCGGTCAGCTGCTGCCAGCCATCGGCCACCGCACGTTCGTCCGGTGCTTCCAGGAAAGGAAAATCCTCGATGCGGCCCAGACCCAACTGCAGCATGCGCAGGATCACCCCGGCCAGGCTGGAGCGGCGGATTTCCGGATCGGTGAACTCCGGCCGGGCCTGGAAATCGGCCTCCGCATACAGGCGGTAGCAGATGCCCTCGGCGATACGGCCGCAGCGGCCCTTGCGCTGGTTGGCGCTGGCCTGCGAGATCGGCTCGATGTGCAAGCGGTCAAGCTTGTTGCGCGGGCTGTAACGCTTGACGCGGGCGAAGCCCGGATCGACCACATAACGGATACGCGGCACCGTCAGCGAGGTCTCGGCCACGTTGGTGGCCAACACGATGCGCCGGCTCGGCCCGGGGTTGAACACCCGGTCCTGGTCCTGGTTGGACAGCCGTGCATACAACGGCAGCACCTCGGTATTGCGGTACCGGCGTCGCTCCAGCGACTGGTGGGCGTCGCGGATCTCACGTTCACCCGGCAGGAAGATCAGCACATCGCCCCGCGCGTCCAGGCGCGTGATCTCGTCGATCGCCGACACGATCGCATCGTTGACGGTGCGTTCGCCCTCCTGCTCGCCCTCGCCTTCCAGCGCGCGGTAGCGCACCTCGACCGGATAGGTACGGCCCTCTACGCTGATCACCGGCGCGTCGTCGAAATGCTGGGCGAAACGGTCGGTGTCGATGGTGGCCGAGGTGACGATCAGTTTCAGGTCCGGCCGCTTGCGCAGCAGCTGCTTCAGATAGCCGAGCAGGAAGTCGATGTTGAGGCTGCGTTCATGCGCTTCATCGACGATGATCGTGTCGTAGTTCGACAGCCAGCGGTCGCTGGCGATCTCCGCCAGCAGGATGCCGTCGGTCATGAACTTGATGCGGCTGTCCTCGCTGACCTTGTCGTTGAAGCGCACCTGGTAGCCGACCAGCTGGCCCAGCTCACTGTGCAGCTCCTGTGCCACGCGGCTGGCCACCGCGCGTGCGGCGATCCGGCGCGGCTGGGTGCAACCGATCATGCCGGCCTGGCCACGGCCGGCGGCCAGGCACAGCTTGGGCAGCTGGGTGGTCTTGCCCGAGCCCGTTTCGCCCGCGATCACCACCACCTGGTGATCCCGGATCAGCGCGATGATGGCATCGGCTTCACGCGCAATCGGCAGCTGGGGGTCCAGAGTAATGGCTGGTTGCTGCTGCGCCCGTTTCTGCCGGCGCTGCACCGACGCCTGCAAGGCCTGCTCGAAGGTAGCAGCCAGTGCCGCATCCTGTGGCTTGGCCTGGCAACGCGAGAGCATCCCCAGCAAACGGCCCCGGTCGCGGCTCATTGCGCCGTCGATGGCGGCGCGCTGTTGGCGCAGGCGGGACTGCGGCATTTTGTCGATAGCGTTCATCAATCGGTTCGTTTAAAACTTTGAAAGCAAACAGTCGTCAAGACTGATTTATTGTGAAGACCAACGATTCCACAAAGGAGGAACCCCATGGCGAAGACCAAGAGCCCGACCAAGGCCAAGACCGGCAAGCAGAAGCTTGCCGCTGCGGCGCCGTCGGCCCCCAATATCGATATCGGGATCACCCAGGGCGACCGCAAGAAGATCGCCGACGGTCTGTCGCGCTTCCAGGCTGACGCGTTCACGCTCTACCTGAAGACGCACAACTTCCACTGGAACGTGACCGGGTCGATGTTCAACTCGCTGCACACCATGTTTGAAACACAGTACACCGAGCAATGGGCGGCCCTGGACGATGTGGCCGAGCGCATCCGCGCGCTGGGCTTCAATGCCCCGGGCTCCTACCGGGAGTTCGCTGCGCTGACCTCGATCGCCGAGGAGCCAGGCCTGACCGACAGTGCGGACTGGCGGGAAATGGTACGCCAGTTGGTGGTCGCCAACGAAGCGGTCTGCCGTACGGCGCGTGAAGTGCTGGAGGTGGCGGCCAAGGGCGATGATGCCCCGACCGAGGATCTGATGACCCAGCGCCTGCAGACCCACGAGAAGTATGCGTGGATGCTGCGCTCCCTGCTCCAGTAAGGGTTGGGGGGTGTTCGGCAGGGCTGCGCCCTGCACCCGCAGAGGCAACTGCAACGGCAACGGCCGGAGCAAAAGCGGGTTTCCTGTGGGTTGGCGGGGTGGGTCCGGTTGCGGGGGACGCCGCAAGTACGTCCCTGTAGGCTCGGTCGCGCCATCCTTGGCGCTCACGCCCCCGCAACCGGACCCACCCCGCCTTCGACAGTTTTCCACGATCTGTCGGAAATGCGCTTGGGGTCAGA